>NZ_JBSFPI010000011.1:0-272752 GCF_053588115.1 Nocardia sp. NPDC003482 | reverse complement strand
CGGCCCGCTCCGTTCGCTGCGCTCCGGCCCGCTCCGGTCCGGCTCGGCCCGCTGCCTCGCGCCCAGCTGAGCCGGGTCGACCCGACCTGCTCCGTCGCGCCGCGTCCGGCCCGGGCTGCTCCCGGCCCGCCGCGCTCGGTCGGCTCGGCTCGTCCCGGCTCGGCCGCTTCATCCCGCCGGGCTTCGGCTCGGCTCGTCCCATCCCTCAGCAGCCAGCGTCGGTGTGGACCATCGGCTGCGGTGATCTCCCGTCGGCCCCGCCACAGATCTCGCGGCGGGGCCGGGGAGGCACGGTCGTCCCGTGAGCCTCGACGCTAGCGGCGGGCCGCGCGGCCGATCAGCTCGGCGACCTCGTTCGGGCGCGAGACCGAAACCGCGTGCGAGGCAGTGGTTTCCACGCTGTCGGCGCCCGCGCGCTCGGCCATGAACCGTTGCGCCTCGATGGGGATGTTCTTGTCGTCGGTGGTGAGCAGGGCGTAGGCCGGGATGGTGCGCCAGGCGGCGGCGGTGGCGGGCTGTTGGAGGGCGGCCAGGGCGACCGGGCGCTGGGTGGCGGCCATGAGGCGGGCGGTGCCGACGGGGACGTCGGCGGCGAACTGGGCGGGGAACTCGTCGGGGCGGATGTAGAGTTCGGTGGCCGTGCCGCCGTCGGGCAGCGGATAGTCGGCGGGGCGGGTGGTGGGGCCTAGGGTGGAGCCGGGGAATTTGTCGGTCAGTTCGAGGGCGCTCTCGCCGACGTCGGGGATGAACGCCGCGATGTAGACCAGGGCCGTCACCTGCGATTTGCCTTGTGCGGCAACGGTGATCACGCTGCCGCCGTAGGAGTGCCCGGCCAGGACGCACGGTCCGTCGACGGTGTCGAGGACCGAGGCGATGTAAGCGGCGTCGGAGTCCAAGCCGCGCAGGAGATTCGCGGCGGCGAGCACCGAATGTCCCTCGGCGGTCAGGTGTTCCACGACGCCGTTCCAGCTGGAGGAGTCGGCGAACGCGCCGTGCACCAGCACGATGGTGGTCATCTGATGTCCTTTCGGATTGTGGCTCAGGACAATTCGTCGAGCGCGGTGGTGATGACGGCAACGACCTCGTCGGGGTGGGTCTGCATGATCAGATGCGGTCCGTCGATCTCGGTCACCGCACGCAATCCGGCGCGCCGGTAACCGAAGCGCTCGACCTCCGGGTTGATGGTGCGATCCGCGGTGGAGACAATTCCCCAGCCCGGCTTGGTCTTCCAGGCCGCGGCCGAGGCGGGCTCACCGAAGGCCGCCGCGGACAGCGGACGCTGGGAGACCGCGAGCACCGCCGCACGGCGCGGGTCGAGTCCGGCCGCGAAGACCTCCGGGAAGGCATCGACCTCGACGGAGACGTCCGTGCCCGGTTCGCCGTCGGTCGGATACGGCGAATACACCAGGTGCGCGGCCAGATCCGAATCGGGGAAACCACCTTGCAACTGGCCGAGGCTCTCGCCCTCCTCGAGGGCGTACCCGGAGACGTACACCAGCCCGGCCACGTTCTCGGCGACACCCGCCACGGTGATCACGGCACCGCCGTAGGAGTGCCCCGCCAGCAGAACGGGTCCATCGATCCGTTCGACGAACGAGCGAATGTAGGCGGCATCGGCCGCCAGACTGCGATTGAACACCGGCGGCGCGGCCACCCGCACCCCCCGGTCGAGCAGCCGCTCGGTGACCGGGGACCAACTGGCGGCATCGGCGAACGCGCCGTGCACGAGAACGACTGTGGGGGAGGACATAACGGCCTTTCCTGAAAGAGCCTGGGACCCCGCCAGTCTCGCGCCGCCCACCCGCCCCGCGCCCCGCCCGGCGGGCCGTGAATCCCCCCGATCAGGCCGCGCGCTCGGCCCACGCGGAGTCGTAGGGCCGCAAGCCCTCAGGGTCGTGGCCTCGGTCATGTGGCGGGCGTCGTACGTGCTCGGATCCGGACCGTCGACTGGTCTGGATGGCGTCGTGGCGTGGCTGGACTAGAGGGCGTGGGCTGGGCCGCGTCGTCCGCGACCGGATCAGGACGCGGCCTCGGTGGTGAGGTCGGTGAGTGTGGAGCGGAAGCGTTGTTGATATTTGCGAGGAGAGACGCCGAGGCGGGCGATGAAGGCGCGGCGGAGGGCCTCGCTGCTGCCGTAGCCCGCGGCCATGGCGGCCTCGGTGACGGTGTGGCCGGCGTGCAGCATGTCGCGGGCGAGGCCGAATCGGATGTAGGCCACGTATTCGGCGGGGGAGCGTTCGAGTTCGGAGCGGAACAGGCGGGTCAGGTGGCGGACGCTGACCCGGGCGTGGGCGGCGAGGGTTTGGACGGTTTGCGGGAAGGCCGGGTCCGCGCAGATCGCGTCGACGGCCGCGCGGACCACCGAACTGCGGGGCGCGGGACCGGTCAGCGACGCCGAGAACTGGGATTGGCCGCCCGCGCGTTGCATGTACACCACCAGGGACTGCGCGACGCGGCGGGCCACATCGGCACCGTGGTCCTCCTCCACCAGCGCCAGCGCCAGATCCACCCCGGCCACCACGCCCGCCGAACTGTACAGATTCCCGTCGCGCACGAAGATCGCGTCGGCCTCGACCGCGACGGCCGGGAACCGCCGGGCCAGATCCGCCGTGAACTTCCAATGCGTCGTGGCTCGCCTCCCGTCGAACAGCCCCAGCTCCGCGAGCACGAACGCCCCACTGCAAATCGACGCCAAACGCCGTGTGCTCCAGGACAATTGCCGCGCCGCCGCCAGCACGTCGGGGGTGACGAACCGGGACGGATGCAGTTCGCTGCCGGGAATGACGACCGTGTCGAACCGCCCCGCGTCCGCCGCCGAACAGCCCACCGTCACCCGCGCGCCGATGGAGGTCTGCACATCCTCGCCGTCGGCGGACACCAGCACCACCTCGTACCCGGACGTCGACTGATTGGCCTCCACGAACACCTCCGCGGGACCGACGAAATCGAGCATCTTCACGCCGTCGAAGACCAGGATCCCGATTCGGCGCGGGGTCGGCTTCCCGCCGTTGGTGGACATGTCAATCAGTATTGTGGAGGGAGCGCTCCAGAACAAGCGGTGTGCCGGATATCGCACCTTGGTACGGTGACGACATGGGACGGCCGCGACAGTTCGACGAATCGGAGCTGCTCGACGCCGCCACGGAACTGTTCTGGGCCAAGGGTTTCGACAACACCTCCGTCGAGGACGTGTCGAAGCTGACCGGCGTCGGCAACGGCAGCATCTACGCCGCGTACGGCAGCAAACGCGGGTTGTTCCTGGCGGCGTTCGAACGCTACTGCGACGGGCGGGCCCGCTTCGTGCGCGAGGTGATCTCCGGCGCGCCCGGCTCGGCCCGCGCGGCGGTGCGCGCGCTGCTGCGGGCGATCGTCGCCGACTGCGCCTCGCATCCGGATCGGCGCGGCTGCCTCATGCTCAACAGCATCGCCCATCTGGGCGCGCGGGTGCCCGAGGTGATCGCCCTCGGCGCGCGCACCACCGAATCCATGGAAAACGATGTGGCGCAACGCCTTCGGGCCGCCGCTGACGGCGCGATCGAGGAGGCGGAGTTGTCGGCGCTGAGCGCGCACATCGTGCTCGTCGCCCAGGGCCTGATCCAGTCGCGCCGGATCGGGGTGCCGGTGGAGCGGCTGGAGCGGATCGCCGACATCTCGAGCGCCGCGCTGCCGCCGGCGTGGGCCGACCGGTGACCCCCGCCCCGTGTCCTGATTTCAGCGAAACCTGGCCGTCTGGTCGGGGCCGGAGGCGGGCGCGCGGGCGCAGACTCGGTCCGTGCGCGCAGCGCGCACGTCCTTACGACGGAAGGTAGGACCCATGGCGGGCAATCCGCGCGGCATCTCCCTCGAACCGGCCGCCCAGGCGTTCGTCGACGCGACCTCGGAACCGCCGTTCCTGTACCAGCTTTCGCCCGAGGAGGGCCGCAAGACGGTCGACGGGGTGCAGGACAGCCCGATCTTCAAACCGGAGATCGACGAGGAGTGGATCACCGTCGAGGGCGGGCCGACCGGGTCGGTGCGGGTGCGCATCGTCAAACCCGTTGGGGCGCAAGGGCCGCTGCCGGTGGTGATCTACACGCACGGGGCGGGCTGGGTGTTCGGCGACGCGCACACCCACGATCGGCTCGTGCGCGATCTGGCGGTCGGGGTGCACGCGGCGGTGGTGTTCCCCGAGTACGACCGGTCGCCCGAGGTGCGGTATCCGGTCGCCAACGAGCAGTCCTACCGGGTCGCGCAGTGGGTGAGCGCGGAGGGCGCCGAAAAGGGTTTGGACACTTCGCGAATCGCGATCGCGGGCGATTCGGTGGGCGGCAATATGGCGATCGCGCTGACGCTGATGGCCAAGGAGCGCGGCGATGTGTCGTTCGTGCAGCAGGTGCTGTTCTATCCGGTAACCGACGCCAACTTCGACACCCCCTCCTACGAGGAGTTCGCCGAGGGCTACTTCCTCGCCCGCGACGGGATGCGCTGGTTCTGGGATCAGTACACGACCAGCGCGGCCGAGCGCGCCGAGATCACCGCCTCGCCGCTGCGCGCGACCGTCGAGCAGCTGGCCGGGCTGCCCCCGGCGCTGGTGATCACCGGCGAGGCCGACGTCCTGCGCGACGAGGGCGAGGCGTACGCGGCCAAGCTGCGGTCGGCCGGGGTGCCCGTGATCGCGGTGCGCTACGGCGGGATCATCCACGATTTCGTCATGGTCAACGCGCTGCACGACACCGAAGCGGCCAAGGCGGCGGTGGCGCAGGCCGTGTCGGTGCTGCGCGGAGCCCTGCACAGCTGATAGAGAGTGTCGGTTATGAGCGTCTTCTCGCCCGGTTTCCACGGTCGGCCGCGCCCGAGTGACGATCGGCTGCCGCCCGGGCAGTACCTGACCGAGGATTTCCCCGTACTGTCGGCCGGGCCGACGCCGCGGGTGGACCGCGACGCCTGGGAGTTCACCATCGTCACCGAGGCCGGGGTCCGGCACAGCTGGGACTGGGCGCGGTTCCGGGCGCTGCCGCAGGAGCGGCCGCACGTCGACATCCATTGCGTCACACGGTGGTCCAAGCTCGACACCGACTGGGTCGGGGTCGCGCTGGACACCTTGCTGGCGGAGGTGGACACCGCCGCGGAGTACGCGGTGGCGCACAGCTACGGCGGCTACACCACGAATCTGCCGTTGGCGGACCTGACCGACGGGCAGGCGTGGATCGTGCACTCGTTCGACGGGGAGGATCTCGACCCCGAGCACGGCGGCCCGGCGCGACTGCTCGTGCCGCACCTGTATTTCTGGAAGTCGGCGAAATGGGTGCGGGGGTTGCGACTGCTGGACGAGGACGAGCCCGGGTTCTGGGAGACGGCCGGATATCACGAATACGGGGACCCGTGGCGCGAGCAGCGGTACCAGGGCGATTGAGCGCGCCGCGCGGGTGGCGTCCGGCCGAGTTGGTCGCGGATCGGTTCGAGACCGCCTCGGCCCGGACGCTGCGGCTGCGGGTGGCGGACTGGCCGGGGCATCTGCCGGGGCAGCACATCGACGTGCGGCTCACCGCGCCGGACGGGTATCACGCCGAGCGGAGTTATTCCCTCGCAGCGCCTTTCGATGGGGAGTCCGTCGAGATCACGGTGCAGCGGGTGCCCGACGGGGAGGTGTCGGGGTATCTGGTCGACGGGTTGCCGGTGGGGGCGTCGATCGAGATTCGGGGGCCGGTGGGCGGGTGGTTCGTGTGGGATCCCGCGCGGCCCGCTCCGGCGGTGCTGGTGGCGGGCGGGTCTGGGATCGTGCCCATCGCGGCCATGCTGCGGGCTCGGCGAAAGGCTATGGCGGACAGTCCGTTTCGGGTGGTGTACGTGTTGCGTGATCCGGGCTCGTTGTTCTATCGCGATGAACTGGCCGACGAGGAGATCTTTCTCGCCTACACGCGCGCGGCGCCCCCGGGTGATCCTCGTCTGCCCAGCCGTCTCACGCTGGACGAATTGCGCGAGCACACCCTGCCGCCGGGGCCCGAGGTCACCTGCTACGTGTGCGGCCCGACCGCCTTCGTGGAAGCGACTGCGGCGCAATTGGTTTCGCTCGGTCATGCGCCGGGTGCGGTCAGAACGGAGCGGTTCGGATGAGTCACCTCGACGGTAACGCGCTCGCCGGGATCCTGTCCGAACTGTTCGCGGCGGACGTCACCGCGTGCCCGTGCCGCTGCGGTGGGTGCGGCAATGTCCGGCCGGTGGCGGCGATGCTGGTGTACACGCGGGCGCCGGGCACGGTCGCGCGGTGCCCCGGCTGCCACGCCGAGATCCTCACGCTGACCGTGACGCCGCACGGGCGCTGGCTGCGATTGGGCGACGGTGTCTCCCTGCGTTTTCCGCTTGACCCTCACGCGACGTGAGGCACCACAGTGGCCGCATGGACGATATCGAGCACACCGTCGGAACGGTCGCGGAGCTGACCGGCGTCTCCATCCGCACCCTGCATCACTACGACGAGATCGGCCTGCTGGAACCGACCGACCGCAGCGCGTCCGGCTACCGGCTCTACGGCGACGCGGATCTGCAACGGCTGCAACGCATTCTGTTCTACCGCGAGCTCGGCCTCGGCCTCGACGCCATCGCGTCGGTCCTGAACGATCCGGCGGTGTCCGAGGAGGACCACCTGCGCCGCCAGCGCGAACTGCTGAGCGAGCGGGTGGCTCGCTACACCGACATGATCGCGGTGATCGACAAGGAGTTGGCCGCGCGGGCCGCGGGCATCGCCCTCACCCCGGCCGAGCGGCTCGAGGTGATCGGAGACGACCGCCTCGTCGACCGCGCCGCAGAGGCCGAGCGAAGGTGGGGCGGCACAACGCATTTCGCGCAGCGCCGCCAACGCAGCGCCGACTCCACCAAGGCGGAGTGGCTGACCCTGCGCGCCGAACAACGCGAGATCCACCAGGCCCTCGCCGACGCCCTGCGCGCCAACATCCCCGCCGACGCCCCCGTCGCCATGGACCTCGCCGAACGCCACCGCCTCCACCTCCACCGCTGGTTCCACGACTGCGACCACGACACCCACGCCCACCTCGCCGCCGACTACCGCGACAACCGCCGCATCGGCCTCAACTACGACGACATGGCACCGGGGCTGTCCCGCTACATCCACGACGCCATCCTCGCCAACCGGCGGCGTCACGTAGTGCGGTAGATGTCCCGAAACGCGTCCCGAACGGTCGTCGCGGCTCGGCCCTCGATGCCCGCCACGACCTCGGAGACGCGCCAATAGTTCGAGGGGACGAGCCTGCCGGATGTGACCGCCGTGAGCGCGGCGTGGGCCGCTTCATCGGGTTTACCCGAGGCCACCAGCGCCAGGCCGAGATCGAGGTTGGCCGTCGCGATTCGTCGGGGGCGGGCCGTAGGGGATCGAGTCAGCTCGGTGAGTACCTGCCGGGCGTAGGACTCGGCGGCCGGGTCGCCCAGCCAGGAGAGGGTGGTGGCGACGTAGGTGTCGGACTTGGCGGGGTCGTAGCGGAAGTGATGTTCCGGGCGTTCCGGAGACGACAATCCGGATACGAGGCGGGCGACTTTGCGTAGCGCGGCGTATGTCGCCTGGGTGTCGCCGAGTCGTGCGAGGGCTCTGCCCTCCTGTGCGGTCGCTTGGATGAAGGCCGATCCTCGCCGGGGAGCGATCTCCTGTGCGGTCCGCGAAAGATCCACGGCCGCAATGAGATCGCCGCCCGTGAGACGCTGCCAAGCCCGAGTCTCGAAGCACCAGGCCAGGAGTTCGGGATGGTCCGCTTCCGCGGCCAGGTTTCGCGCCAGATGTCCACGTGCGGCCGCCGCGGGCAATTCTCCGAGATCGATATGGCAGGTGCTCGCCAGCAACGACAACCAGCCGACCGCGATCAGCAGCCGACGATGCTGGGTCAGCGTCTTCTTGCCGTTCATCAGACGCGCGGCGCAGCCCAGGTGGGCGCGAATCCGGACGAGCAGTTCATCCGGAGGTGTGGTCGGGTAGGCCGAGGCGAGATCATCGACCGCCCGTTCGAGTCCGCCGAGCGTCTCCTCGCCGACATCACTCGTGGACGCCCTGCGCACCCATTCCGCCGCCGCTCGCTCGCCGTCCTCGCACTCCGTGAACAGCGACAGGCCGACGACCTCGGCGTACGCGCGCACGTGCGCCGGGCCGATGGTGCGGTGTCCCGTCTCCAGAAGACCGAGCAGCGCCTTGCTGTAGTGCGTCCGCTGCGCCATGGCCGACAGGCTCAGCCCGGCCGCTTCCCGCGCCGCCCGAAGTTGCTCGCCCGTAATGGGTTCCACGACTCCCAGCGTATCGAGCCGGGAGGACGATGCGGCTCGTTTACCCTCGACCCCATGACCCGCCTGCTGATCATCCACCACACCCCCTCGCCGTTCATGCAGGACATGTTCGAGGCCGTGTTGGCGGGGGCGAACGATCCGGAGATCGAGGGGGTCGAGGTGGTGCGGCGGGCGGCGTTGGGGGTGAGCGCGAATGATGTGCTCGAGGCGGATGGGTATCTGTTGGGGACTCCGGCGAATCTGGGGTACATGTCGGGGGCGTTGAAGCATGCGTTCGACACCTTCTACTACCCGTGTCTGGATTCCACTCGGGGGCGGCCGTTCGGGTATTACATCCATGGGAATCAGGGGACCGAGGGGGCCGAGCGGGGGATCGAGAAGATCACGACGGGGTTGGGGTGGGAGCAGGTGGCGGCGCCGGTGATCGTGGGTGGGGAGCCGGACAGGCAGGTGCGGGAGCAGTGCCGGGAACTCGGTGGGACGCTCGCCGCCACGCTGATGAGCTAGCCCGAACACCGTACCCCCGAATTCTGGTGGCTCACGCTCCCTCGCCCGGTCCCGGCATACTCGACAAACGGGTAGGCTGCGGGATCTGCCTGCGGGTGGCGGGAATCGGGCGCGAGGGACGTGGAAGAAGGTGACTGTGGTGGAGACGGCACAGCGGAGGTCGGGGCCGGCCCGGATCGGGCTGGTCGAGGACCACGAATCGGTCGCGCTCGGCCTGGCGTCCATGCTCGCGCCGGAGGCGGATCTGGAATTGGTCACCACCGCGGGGACCGTGAGCGAATTGCTCTCCGGCGCACCGGAATTGGATCTCGTGGTGCTCGATCTGCGGCTCGGGGACGGGTCCGATCCGGAGGACAATGTGCGGGCCCTGCGGGAGCGCGGGCTGGAGGTGCTGGTGTTCACGGGGGCGGACAATCCGTTCCTGGTGCGGTCGGCCGCGCGGGCGGGGGTGCTCGGGGTGGTGCGCAAGTCCGAGGACGTGGCGACCGTGGTGTCGGCGGTGCGCGCGGCCGCGTCGGGGGAGCAGGTGGTGACCACCGACTGGGCGGCCGCCATCGACAGCGATCCGCAGCTGTCCGACGTGGGCCTGAGCCCGCGCCAACAGGAGGTGCTCACGCTGTACGCCTCGGGGGAGAAGGCGTCGCGGGTGGCCCGGCTGACCGGACTGTCCGAGCAGACCGTCAACGACTACCTGGGCCGCATCCGGCAGAAGTACGCCGACGCCGGTCGCCCGGCCCCGACCAAGACCGATCTGTACAAGCGAGCCGTCGAGGACGGCTGGCTGCCCGTGCCCGAGCGCGCGCCTCGCGTATGACATTGGTGGGTGAGGCGTCGTGGTGATCGTCGGCGCCGTGGAGACATCGTTGTCCCGGTCGGGCCCACTACCGCGCGTCGCGGCGTGGTGGCGCGACCGGTCGGCCGCGGAACGGGATCTGACCGCGGTGGCGTTCGGCCGGATCATCCGGCGACTCGGGCTGTCGGTCGGCATCGGCGGCGTGATCATGGGGCTGGTCGATCTGCCCGAGATCACCCAGCAGTCCGATCAGGCCGCGCACTGGTGGACGCCGGTCGCGGTCGCGGCGACCTTCGCGCTGTTCCCGGTGCTGGCCGTGGTGTCGGTCGTCGCGCCCATCCGCTGGATCCGGGCGGCCGCCGGGGCCGCCGCGGTGAGTTCGCTGGCCGCGTTCGCCACCACGCCGTTCGCCCTGCACGCGCACACCATCGACGCGGAGTCGCTGTGGCTGTACCGGATGGTGCCGCTGGGGGTGGTGGCGGCGACGCTGGCCTGGCCGGCCCGCGCGGCCGTGGTCTACCTCGTGGTGAGTTCCGCGGCGGCGGCGTCGACGAATGTGTATCTGCTGGAACCCTTCACGACGGCCTCGGCGCTGGCCGCGTTCGCCCGCATATTCGGGTTGTCGGCGCTGTTCGTGTGGTGCGCGACGCGCGCGCTGAGCGCCGCCGCGCACGTCGACCGGGAGTCGGCAATCGCGAGCCGCCGCGCCGCGTCCGCCGCCGCGGCCGCCGCGCGCGATCACGAACGCGCCCGGTTCGCGGCCCTCATCCACGACGCGGTGCTGTCCACCCTGTTGGACGCCTCCCGCGGCGGGGAGAGTTCGGAGGTGCTGCGGCGGCAGGCCGAGCGCACCCTCGAACAGCTCGACGAGATCCGCGTCCAGGCCCACGAACCCGATGTGCTCGACGCCCGCGCCGCGGTCCTGTTCCTGAGATCGGCTGTGCACGAGATCAATCCGAGCATCCGCTTCGCCACCCGCACCTGGCCCGGCTTCGATGATCTGCGGATGCCGGTGCAGGTGGCCGCGACTCTCGCGGCGGCCCTGGGGGAGGCGGTCCGCAACAGCCTCCGCCACGCCGCGGTGCCGGGCCGGGAGGTGCGGCGCACGGTGACCTGCACGATCAGCGCGGGCAGCATCCGCATCGTGTTCGCCGACGACGGCGCGGGATTCGAGGTGAGCCACGTTCCGGCCGATCGGCTCGGCATCTCGGTGAGCATCCTGGGTCGCATGCGCAGGCTCGCGGGCGGGGCGGGATTCGTGGAATCCCAACCGGGAGAAGGCACTTCGGTGACATTGGTGTGGGGTGGCGATGGCTCACCCTGATCTGTCCCCGGATGCGGACGCGCGCTTCGGGTTTCGCGATCTGCTCGGCCTGCGCGGCGGGATGGCGTGGCTGTTCCTGGTGATCCTGGAACTGACCATCGTGCTCTACATGCTCGGCAATCTGGCCACCGCACCGGCCGTGGCGGCGCTGACCGCGACCGCGGTGCTGGCCACCGCGGGCGCGCTCGTGCTCGCCGTCCCGGTGGATCCGCTGCCGTTGCCGGTGACCGCGTTCGTCGCCGCGTGCGCGCCCGTGGCCTCGGCATTGACCATGTCCAACACCGGAACCCACCACATGCTGTGGACCACCTTCGCGTCCTCGTACGTGCTCGCCGTACTGGTGCTGCGCGGGCGGATGGGCTGGGCGTGGCTCGGGGTCGCCGGGGTGGCGGCGGTGATCGTGGTGTGGGGCGCGCGGATCGGGCAGTCGGCGGGCACCATCGTCGCGCCCATCGTGCCGGTGGGCACGGTCGTGGCGATCTCGGCCTTCGCGGTCATCATGCGGCCGACCCAGCAGTCGCTGCGGCGGCTGCGCGAGGAGGCGACCATCCGCGCGGCCGCCGAGGCGACCATGGCCGCCGCCGAGGGCGAACGCGTCCGACAGCTCGGCCGGCTGGACCGGGTCGCGCGGCCCATCCTCGAACGCATCGCCGAGGGCGCCGACCTCACCGTCGCCGAGCGCGAGGAATGCCGACTGCTCGAGGCCGAACTGCGCGACGGGCTGCGCGCGCCGCAACTGGTCACCGACGAACTCAGCGGCGCGGCGCGCGGGGCGCGGGCGCGCGGGGTCGAGGTGGTGTTGCTCGACGACGGCGGCTTCGCGGGCGCGCCGCCCTGGGTGCGGCGTCGCGTAATCGACGCCGCCACAAGGGAATTGGACGCCGCCAACACCGGTTCGGTGACCGTGCGGGTGCTGCCGGTGGGCCGCCGGGTGCTGGCGACCGTGCTCGCGCATTCTCCGGAACACGACCGCCGCACCGAGATCGACACGCAGGGCACGGTCACCGTGCTGGATTGAGAACGCTCAGCCTTCCGAGCGCCCCGCCCGCCGCATCTGGTCGCGCAGTGCCCCCTGGACCACGGTCGACATCCACGCGTTGAGCGACTGGTTGCTCTGGGCGGCGGCCTCCTCGGCGCGGGACTTGATGTTCTCGACGAGGCGGAGGGTGACGCGGCTGATGTCGCCGGTCATCTCCTCGAAGGTCGGGTTGTGGGGTTCGTCGGTGGTGTTGGGGCGCACGTCGATTCGGGCGTCGGTGCCGTCCACCGAGACGTGCACGGTGCGGTCGCCGAGGGCGGTGCTGATCTCGGCGGCCAGCTCGGACAGGGCGGCCAGCAGCGTGAGCCGGGCGGCGTTCTCGGTGGCCGCGGCCAGGGCGGCGGCCGTGGCCTGAGTCTTCTCGTCACCCAGAGCGGCCGCGGCGACCAGGTCCTCGCGCAGTCGGGCGGTGTAGGCGTTCAAATCCATGACACCAGCGTGACGTCATCGGTGGCGTCACGCAAGCGGCAATATGATGTCATGATCGACTCTGCGGCGGACTCGCCCGCGAACGCGGACAACAATTCAACGCGTCCGCGACGACCGGGTAGCCTTGCTGACCATGACGTACGGTGAATCGACGCGAACAGAGCTGCGCGCGTCCGGCACGGTTGGTGTCGCGATGGTGACCCCCTTTACCGCCGAGGGCAAGCTCGATGTCGATGCCGGCGTCGCGCTCGCGCACCGCCTGGTCGACCGGGGAGTCGACCTGCTCGTGGTCTCCGGGACCACCGGCGAATCGCCGACCACCACCGAGTCCGAGAAGTTCGATCTCCTGCACGCGGTCGTGGACGCCGTGGGCGCCCGCGCGCACATCCTCGCCGGGGCCGGGACCTACGACACCGCGCACAGCATCGAATTGGCGCGCAACGCGCAGCGGGCCGGGGCGCACGGGTTGCTCGTGGTGACTCCGTATTACTCGCGGCCGTCGCAGGAGGGTCTCGTCGCGCACTTCACCGCGGTCGCCGACGCCACCGATCTGCCCGTCACCCTCTACGACATTCCGCCGCGCTCGGTGGTGCCGATCGCGCCGGAGACGCTGCGGCGGCTCGCCGAGCATCCGCACATCGTCGCGGTCAAGGACGCCAAGGGTGATCTGGGCGCGGGCGCGGAGATCATCGCCGAGACCGGGCTCGAGTACTACTCCGGCGACGACGTGCTGAACCTGCCCTGGCTCTCGGTGGGCGCGGTCGGATTCATCAGCGTGATCGGCCATCTCGTGCCCGAGCGGCTGGTGCAGCTGCGGGACGCGTACCTCGCGGGCGAGGTCGTGCGCGCCCGCGACATCAACGCCTCCATGCTTCCGTTGATGCGGGCGATGGCGCGCGTGGGCGGCGTGGCCCTCACCAAGGGCGCGCTGCGCCTGCTCGGCGTGGAGGTGGGCGCCCCGCGCCTGCCCCAACTGCTGCCCGACGCCGACCAGTTGCTCGCCATCGCGGCCGACCTCGACGCTGCGGGAGTGTGCGCATGACCGACCCGAACGCCAACGACCCCACGACCAACCGCCGCGTGCGCCGCAGAGCCGCCAGCCGCGCGGCCGGAGCGCCCGAGCCCGCCCCGCCCGTCGAGGTGACCGAGCAGGCGCGCGCCGACGAACGTCAGGCCCAGCGCATCGCCCGCGAGGCGGAGGCGACCCTGCGCGACGCGGAGCAGGCCCAGGCCCCGGCGGAGCGCGGCTCCGCGGCGAGCGGGCCTGTCGAGGGTGAATCCGTGCGCTCCGGCCGCGAAAGTGGCCGTGGCGAACGCGAATCCGCGCGTGAGGGTGGCCGTGCGGAGGGTGAGTCCCAGCGCGGCGGGCAGGAGACCGGTCGCGCCGAACGGGAATCGGGGCGGGGTGGTCGGGAGACCGGGCGCGGGCAGTCCGGCCCCCGTCGGGAGCCGGAACGTGGTGGGGGACAAGGGGATTCGCGGGGGCGGCGGAATCGGGGGCGGCAGGGTGGACGGAATCGGTCCGAGCCGCAGGCGGAGCCGCAGCCGGTGGTGGCGGATCCGCACGCGTTGCCGTTGCCGCCCGCCGCGCCGCGCAATGGGTTGCGGGTGTTCGCGCTCGGCGGGATCGGCGAAATCGGCCGGAACATGACCGTTTTCGAGTACGACGGCAAGTTGCTGATCATCGACTGCGGGGTGTTGTTCCCGGAGGATCAGCAGCCGGGCGTCGATCTGATCCTGCCCGACTTCCGGCCGATCGAGGACCGGATCGACGAGGTCGCGGCCGTCGTGCTGACGCACGGTCACGAGGATCACATCGGGGCCGTGCCGTTCCTGCTGCGGCTGCGCCCGGACATTCCGGTCGTCGGCTCGCGGTTCACCCTCGCGCTGGTGGCGGCCAAGTGCCGCGAACATCGCTTGCAGCCCAAGCTGATCGAGGTCACCGAGGGCGAGCGGACCACGCACGGGCCGTTCGACTGCGAGTACTTCGCGGTCAACCACTCGATCCCCGACGCCATCGCGGTGGCCGTGCGGACCCCGGCGGGGCTCGCGCTGCACACCGGTGACATCAAGCTCGATCAGCTGCCGCTCGACGGCCGCCTCACCGACCTGGCGGGATTCTCCCGGCTCGGCGACGAGGGCGTGGACCTGTTCCTGGTCGACTCGACCAATGCCGAGGTCCCCGGCTTCGTCACGCCCGAACGCGAGATCGGGCCGGTGCTCGACAACGTCATCGGCAAGGCCACCGGCCGCGTGATCGTCGCCTCGTTCGCCAGCCACGTGCACCGCATCCAGCAGGTCGTGGACGTGGCCGAACGCTACAACCGGCGGATCTGCTTCGTCGGGCGGTCGATGGTCCGCAATATGCAGATCGCGCAGGACCTGGGCTATCTCAACATCCCGGACGGGCTGCTGGTCGATCTCGATCAGGCCGCGAATCTGCCCGTGCACAAGCTGGTCCTGATCTCCACCGGATCGCAGGGTGAGCCGCTGTCGGCGCTGTCGCGCATGGCTCGCGGCGACCATCGGCAGATCAACATCCGGCCGGACGATCTCGTGGTGCTGGCGTCCTCGCTCATCCCGGGCAACGAGAACGCGGTCTTCGCGGTCGTGAACGGTCTGGCCCGGCTCGGCGCGACCGTCGTCACCCAGCAGAGCGCGAAGGTGCACGTCTCCGGCCACGCCTCGGCGGGCGAGCTGCTCTACCTCTACAACGCGGTGCGGCCCACCAATGCCATGCCGGTGCACGGCGAATGGCGGCACCTGCGGGCCAACGCCGCGCTCGCGATCGCGACGGGCGTGCCGGAGGATCGGGTGGTGCTGGCCGAGGACGGCGTGGTGGTCGATCTGGTCGACGGCATCGCCTCGATCGTGGGCCGCTTCCCGGTCGGGCAGGTCTACGTCGACGGCCTGTCGGTCGGCGATGTCGGCGAGTCCACGCTGTCGGATCGTCTCGTCCTGGGCGAGGGCGGTTTCATCGCGATCACCGTCGCCGTCGACGCGGCCACCGGCAAGGCGGTCAGCGCGCCCGAGGTCTCCGGACGCGGCTTCTCCGACGATCCGGGCGCGCTGGTCGAGGCGCAGGAACTGGTCGAGGCCGAACTCATGCGCCTCGCCACCGAGAACGTCACCGAAACCCACCGCATCGCACAGAGCGTGCGCCGGGTCGTGGGCCGCTGGGTCGCGGACACCTACCGGCGGCGCCCCATGATCGTGCCCACGGTCATCGGGGTGTGAGCGGGCCGTGGCCGCGGAATCAGCCACGGTCGTCGGCCCCTGAGTGTGGCCGCGGCCACAGAATGAGCCCCTGTCGGAGGGCTATTCTCGGGGCATGAGTATGGCTCAGCGTGAGCGCGCCGCCCTGGTCGTCACCATGACCGAGGCGGGGCCGGACGCGCCGACCCTGTGCGGGACGTGGACGGCGCGGGATCTGGCCGCGCATCTGGTGGTGCGCGAGCGCAGGCCCGACGCCGCGCCGGGTATCCTGCTGAAACCGCTTGCGGGATACCTGGATTCGGTGCAGGCGTCGGCGGCGCGCCGCCCGTTCGCCGAACTGCTGGAGCAGATCCGCACCGGGCCGCCGTGGTGGTCGCCGCTGCGCCCGGTCGACGCGGTCGCCAATCTCACCGAGATGTACGTCCATCACGAGGACGTGCGCCGCGGCCGAAGCGGTTGGCGGCCACGGGAATTGAGCGCCGACGACGAGACCCAGCTGTGGAAGGCGTTGCGGCGCATGGCCAAGATGGCCTACCGCAAATCCCCGGTCAGCGTGGTGCTGGCGACGCCCGACGGGGAGCGCGTGACCGCTCACAATATCGGCGGTGACGCCGTCGTGCTCACCGGCAAGCCGTCGGAACTGGTGCTACACGCGTTCGGCCGCAACGAGGTTCGGCTGGACACCTCCGGATCGCCGGAGAACGTGCGGGCCGTGTTCGAAGCCGACCGCAGCATCTAGGGTTTGGCGGCCAGGCCCGAGACGATCAGCTGCTCCCACGAGGTGATCTCGCTCGGCCCCTCCGGTCCCGGCCGCCACAGCGCGCACGGCACCAGACCGGGTTCGAGCAGTTCGAGACCGTCGAAGAGGGTGGCGATCTCGGCGTCGGTGCGCCAGCGGCCGCGACCCCAGGTGCCCTGGAGTTTCTGTTCGGTCGCCACGGTCTCCTCGTTGAACCCGGATCGGAAGTGCGACACGTAGATTCGGCTCCCCGAGGCGATGTGGTCGACCCAGAACCGCATGAGCCCGTCGGGGTTCTCGTCGTCGTTGAGGAAGCCGAGGACGGCGCTGAACAGCAGCCCGACCGGTCGCTCGAAATCCAACAGCGCGCGCACGGACTCGTCGTCGTGAATCGCGCGTGGGTCGCGGACATCGGCCTGGACCACGATGGTCTGCGCGTCGGTGGCCAGGGTCGCGCGGGCGTGCGCCACCACGATGGGATCGTTGTCGACGTACACCACGCGCGCGGCCGGATTCTCCCGCTGCGCGATCTGATGCACATTGTCCACGGTCGGTAATCCGCAGCCGAAGTCGATGAACTGGGCGACGCCGTCGCGCGCGATCTCGCGCACGGCCCGTTCGACCGCCCGGCGCGCGGTGGTGGCGATGCGAACGGAACCCGGTAGGGATTCGGTGAAATACTGACCGACCTCCTGATCGACCGTGTAGTAATCACGATCCCCGAGGAGGTAACTGTAGGTTCGGGCGATGCTCGGCTTCGCCTGACCCGCTTTGACGTCTTCGTCGTTCATCGGGACCACACCAACGTGAGGCTGGGACATGCAGATACATCGTAGGAGCACCGGTCCCGTCGCGTCGGCTCAGTGACGATTTCCCTCGGGCGCGTCGGGCGGGATACCGGTGGTGTGGGTGTTGCGGATGGTCTGGATGGGGACGTTGCGGTTAGCCTGAGGGGCATGGCAGGTAAGTCCCGCGGCAGTACGGCGTCGAGTTCGCGGGCGGGAACGGGCCGGGGGCGGGCCCCGGCGCGGACCCGTTCGGGAAGCTCACGGACGCGGACGACGGCGCGCGGGCGGACCACGGCGACGCGGCGTCCGGCGCCGCGGCCGCGGTCGAACACGGCCCCGCTGGCGGTCTTCGGCCGCGGCGTGGGCAATGGCTGGAACATGCTCGCGCGCGGGGTGGGCGCGACCACGCGCACGCTCAGCCGCGCGGGGGAGATCGAGCACGGGCATCGCCGCGACGGAATAGCCTTGGCGCTCATCGGGTTCAGCGTCGTCATCGCGGCCGCGGTGTGGCTGTCGGCGGGCGGTCCGGTCGGGCACGCGGTCGACACCGCGGTGCGCTGGATCGGCGGATCCGCCTCGGGCGCAATGCCGTTCGTGGCGACCGCCATCGCGGTCGTGCTCATGCGCACCGAACCCCGCCCCGAGATCCGTCCCCGCCTGGTCCTGGGCGGTCTGCTCCTGGGCCTGCCCGCGCTGGGCCTGTGGCACATCGCCGCGGGCGCCCCGGCCGATCAGCACGGCCGGGCGCACGCCGCGGGCTTCGTCGGCTACGTCGCGGGCGGCCCGCTGCGCGACGGCCTGACCTCCTGGCTCGCGGTCCCGCTGCTGCTGCTGGCCATGGTGTTCGGCCTGCTGCTGATCACCGGCACCACCGTGCGCGAGGTCCCCGCCAAACTGCGGTGGCTGTTCGGCACCGGCACCGGCGGCGACGAATACGACGCCTACGACGGGCGCTACGGCCGCTACGATCCCGAGAACTACGACGACGACGGCTTCCCGATCCACCCCGGCACGGGCAAGCGCGGCCGCACCCCCGAGGAGAACTACCCGCCCGACGAGTTCGGCGGCTCCGACGCGGTCACCGAGGCCCTCGGCGAACCGCCGCTGCGCGACGCCAAGGACATCGTCACCCCCGAGCCCGAACCGCCCGCGCCCGCGAAACCCAAGGCGCGCAAGGCTCCCAAGGTCGTCGACCAGACCCCCGAACCGCCCGCCCCCGAACAACTCGAGTTCGCCCCCGAACGCGAGGTCGAGGGCGACTACCACCTGCCGCCGCTGTCCCTGCTCGTCGACGGCGACCCGCCCAAGAAACGCAGCGCCGCCAACGAATCGATGATCGAGGCGATCACCGAGGTGCTGGTGCAGTTCAAGATCGACGCCGCGGTCACCGGATTCGTGCGCGGCCCGACGGTCACCCGCTACGAGGTCGAACTCGGGCCGGGCGTGAAGGTCGAGAAGATCACCCAGCTCGCCCGCAACATCGCCTACGCGGTGGCGACCGAGAACGTTCGCCTGCTCGCGCCCATCCCCGGCAAATCCGCGGTGGGCATCGAGGTCCCCAACGCCGATCGTGAACTGGTCCGCCTCGCCGACGTGCTCAAGGCCCCCTCGACCCGAAACGACCACCACCCCTTGGTGATCGGCCTCGGCAAGAACATCGAGGGCGACTTCCTGTGCGCCAACCTCGCCAAGATGCCGCATCTGCTGGTGGCCGGTTCCACCGGTTCGGGCAAGTCGAGTTTCGTGAACTCGATGCTGGTCTCGCTGTTGCAGCGGGCCACCCCCGACGAGGTCCGGATGATCCTCATCGACCCCAAGATGGTGGAACTGACTCCGTACGAAGGCATTCCGCACCTGATCACCCCCATCATCACCCAGCCCAAGAAGGCCGCGGCCGCGCTGGCGTGGCTGGTCGAGGAGATGGAACAGCGGTATCAGGACATGCAGGCCAGCAAGGTCCGCCACATCGACGACTTCAACAAGAAGGTCAGGTCGGGCCAGATCACCACGCCGCTGGGCAGCGAGCGCGTGTACCGCCCGTATCCCTACATCCTCGCGATCGTCGACGAGCTGGCCGATCTCATGATGACCGCCCCCCGCGACGTCGAGGACGCGATCGTGCGCATCACCCAGAAGGCGCGCGCGGCGGGCATCCACCTCGTGCTCGCCACCCAGCGCCCGTCGGTCGATGTGGTCACCGGTCTGATCAAGACGAATGTGCCCTCGCGCCTGGCCTTCGCGACGTCCTCGCTGACCGACTCCCGCGTCATCCTCGACCAGCCCGGCGCGGAGAAGCTGATCGGCATGGGCGACGGGCTGTTCCTGCCGATGGGCGCGTCCAAGCCGACCCGCCTCCAGGGCGCGTTCATCTCCGACGAGGAGATCTCGCGCATCGTCGACTTCGCCAAGAACCAGGCCGAACCGGAGTACGAGGAGGGCGTCACCGCCGCCAAGTCCGGCGAGGCCAAGGAGATCGATCCCGATATCGGCGACGACCTCGAACTGCTGTTGCAGGCCGTGGAACTCGTGGTGACCTCGCAGTTCGGTTCGACGTCGATGTTGCAGCGCAAGCTGCGGGTGGGTTTCGCCAAGGCCGGGCGGCTCATGGACCTCATGGAGACGCGCGGGATCGTCGGTCCCAGTGAGGGTTCCAAGGCCCGCGACGTGCTGGTGAAACCCGACGAACTGCCCGGCACGCTCTACGCGATCCGCGGCGGCGGGGACGCGCCGCCCGGCGACGCCGACGGACCGGCCGAGTAGTCAGGCCGCGCCGGTCCAGCCGACGATCGCGTCGACCTCGATGCGGATCACCGGGCCGGTCGGCGGAACACGTTGGTACTGAACGTATTTCGCGATCAACCGGTCGAGCGCGGCCGTGTGCTCGACGCCGTCGGTCAGCACCCGCGCCGCGCCGTCGAGCCGCACCCACCACAGGCGGGTCCAGTCCTCGTCGTAGTCGTCGGCGAGCAGCGAAACCCGGTCGTTCTCGGCGATATTGCGCAGCCGCCGCAGATTCGTGGTCGTCTTGGGCTTGTGATCGATGGCGATCACGATCACCGGGGGTTCGGCGGCGAAGGTCACCGGCACCAGATGCGGTCGCCCGTCACCGCTCACCGTCGCCAGCCGCGCGACGCGCTGCGCCCGGAACCGATCCCATGCCGCGCTCGGATCCATCCGCACCCGACGAGGCTACGCCTGCGCCGCGACGGACTCCCATTCGTCCGGATGCCCGTGCACCGAGGGGTCGTAGAGGACGACGAAGCGGTACTGCTGCGGCGCGGTGAGCGGGAACATCCCGATGCACAGCTCCTCGGAGGTGTACCGGTTCTCGCTGCGCATGCGCATCCACTTCAACGTCCGGCCCTGCCCGTCCCGCCACTTCTGGAAGACCGACCGGGACGGCTTGCATTCCATGATCACCGACATCAGCGGCAGCGCGTCGAGTTCCTCGACGGTCGACGCGAACCGAAGGCCCTCATCCATGGTCACAAGTTACGGCAACGGCTCGACCAGAGCGCCCATCACCGGCTGCCATTCGACGAAGCGGACCGATTCGATCAGGCCCTCCCGCGCGAACGGGTCCTGGGCCAGCGTCTTCGTCACGGTGTCGGCGTCCTCGGCGCGGACGATGATCAGCGCGCCCGAACCGTCGGGGTAGGGGCCGCTGGTCACCACCACGCCCTGGTCCACCAGGCCCGACAGCCAGGCGCGGTGTTCGGGGCGGTGTTCGTCGCGGCCCGCGGCGGCGGCCTCGGCGTAGGTGTAGTGGACGGCGAACAACGGCATCGCGGGCTCCCGAAAGGCTCAGAGGGTCAACAACATTCGAGTATTGCCGAGGGTGTTCGGCTTGACGTAGCTCAGGTCCAGGAACTCCGCGACGCCGGTGTCGTAGGACCGGCACATCTCGGCGAACACCTCGGCGGTGACGGGCGTGCCGTCGATCTCCACGAAGCCGTGCCGGGCGAAGAAGTCCACCTCGAAGGTGAGCACGAACAGCCGCTCGAGCTCGAGGTCGCGGGCGGTCTCGACGAGCCGGTCCACGATCAGGCGGCCGATGCCCTTGCCCTTCACCTCCGGGTGCACCGCGACCGTGCGCACCTCGCCCAGATCCGCCCACAGCACGTGCAGGGCGCCGCAGCCGACGAGCCGGCCGTCCACCTCGGCGACCCAGAACTCCTGGACGGATTCGTAGAGGTTGACCAGATTCTTCTCCAGCAGGATCTTGCCCGCGTAGACGTCGACGAGGTCCTTGATCGCGGGCACGTCCGAGGTCCGGGCACGGCGGACGATCGGGGTGCCCGTTTGCGCGCCGCCGATCGAATCACTGTGGGGTGCCCGTGTTGTCATGGGGTGCACAGTAGTCGGGTCCGATACCGATAGTCTGGTGGAGTGCCGCACACCCAGCCCGCCCGTTCGCCCGCCCGCGCCGGGGTCCGTGGCCTGGTCGACCGCGGCCGGGGGTGCCGGTGAGCGTGCAGAGCGACGATATGGACCACCCTTGGCCGGAGGCCGCGCGGGCGCGGCCGAATCTCGTCCCGGCGGCGGCGGTCCCGCGCGCGGTCGAACCGTCGGCCGTCCCGTTGATGAACGTCGCCAATGTGCTGACCGTGCTGCGCATCCTGATCGTGCCGCTGTTCCTGCTGGCCCTGTTCGCCGCTGGCGGGCACGACACCGAATGGCGGATCGGCGCGACCGTGCTGTTCGGCGTCGCCGCCATCACCGACCGGGTGGACGGTCAGCTGGCCCGGAAGTACGGTCTGGTCACCGATTTCGGCAAACTGGCCGACCCGATCGCCGACAAGGCGTTGATCGGCGCGGCCCTGATCGGTCTGTCGGCGCTGGGGGATCTGGCCTGGTGGATCACCGTGGTCATCTGCGCGCGCGAACTCGGGGTGACGCTGCTGCGGCTGGCCGTGGTGCGGCGCGGGGTGATTCCGGCCGGGCGCGGCGGCAAGCTCAAGACGCTGGTGCAGTCGCTGGCGATCGGCGTGCTGCTGCTGCCGTTGTCGGGGATGTTCGCCACCGCGGGCCAAGTGCTCATGTACGTGGCGGTCGTGCTGACCGTCGTGACCGGGCTGGACTACGTCGTGCAGGCGGCCCGGCTGTGGTCGGGGCCGGTCAAACGGCCATGAGCGACCCGCTGACCGCGGCGGTTCCCGCGACCGAGCTGGTCGCCGGGCTGCGCGCGAGCGGCACCACGCTCGCCACCGCCGAATCGCTGACCGCCGGTCTGCTGGCCGCGACGGTCGCGGGCGTGCCGGGCGCGAGCACGGTGTTGCGCGGCGGTCTCATCGTCTACGCCACCGACCTCAAGCACACCCTCGCCGGGGTGAGCGAACACACACTGACCACCGACGGCCCGGTCTCCGCGCGCACCGCCGAACAGCTGGCCGTGGGCGCGCGCACGGTCTGCGGGGCCGATCTCGGGGTCGGCCTGACCGGGGTGGCCGGGCCCGACCCGCAGGACGGACATCCGCCCGGCACGGTCTACCTGGGGGTGTCCGGATCCGAGGGCACCGAGGTGATGCGGTTGAAACTCGCCGGGGACCGGTGGACGATCAGATTGGCGGCGGTGCGCGCGGCCGTCGTCGAACTCGTACGCATCACGGTCGGGAACCAACCCGGCAGTGCGTGACGTTGTCACTGCATACGCTCGGTCCGGCGAGGAGAGTACGTAAGGAGAACGAGATGACGCTGCTGCGAGAAGCCATCGGGGAAAGTCTGCGGCGCGCTCGGACGGCCCAGAGCCGGACTCTGCGCGAGGTCTCGACCTCGGCTCGGGTGAGCCTGGGTTACCTGTCCGAGGTCGAACGCGGCCGCAAGGAGGCGTCCAGCGAGCTGCTGGCCGCCATCTGCGAGGCCCTCGACGTGCCGCTGTCGCAAGTGTTGATCGACGTCGGCGAGGCCATGGCCGACGCGCACGGCGACACCGTCCGCGAACCCGCCCGCGAGGTTCCGGCCGAGGCCGATACGGCCGCCGAGCCGGTGCCCGTCGACGCCGTGGCGTCGCTGGGGTCGATCGCCGGGGACACGCGGATCGTCATTCCCGCCCCGCGCGCGGAGAAGTTGGTACTGGTGCAAGCGAAGTGAGCGACGAAGTCGCCCGGCGTCGAGTTTCGGCGCCGGGCAACGCTGTACGACGGAGCGGAAACGGATAGATTCTCTATGAGCGTCGGTAACCGGCCGGTTCACTCGGGCGTCGGCGCGGAGGTTAGGGACACGAGGTGCGTGACGGTCGCGCACTAGTCGCGCTAGGGCGCGGCGCGTCAGATGGAGGCGGGATCAATCGATGGCTAATCCGTTCGTCAAGGCCTGGAAGTACCTCATGGCCCTCTTCGATTCCAAGATCGAGGAGCACGCGGATCCGAAGGTCCAGATTCAGCAGGCTATCGAGGAAGCCCAGCGTCAGCATCAGGCCCTGTCCCAGCAGGCCGCGTCGGTGATCGGCAACCAGCGTCAGCTGGAGATGAAGCTGAACCGGCAGCTCGACGAGGTCGAGAAGCTCAACGCCAACGCGCGGCAGGCCGTCATGCTGGCCGATCAGGCCACCCAGGCCGGCGACACCGAGAAGGCGATCCAGTACACCAACGCCGCCGAGGCGTTCGCGGCCCAGCTGGTCACCGCCGAGCAGGCCGTCGAGGACCTCAAGGTGCTGCACGACCAGTCCCTCCAGGCCGCGGCGCAGGCCAAGAAGGCGGTCGAGCAGAACGCGATGCTGTTGCAGCAGAAGGTCGCCGAGCGCACCAAGCTGCTCAGCCAGCTCGAGCAGGCCAAGATGCAGGAGCAGGTCTCGGCCTCGCTCCAGCAGATGGACTCCACCCTGTCCGCGCCCGGCTCCACCCCGAGCCTGGACGCGGTGCGCGAGAAGATCGAGCGCCGCTACGCCAACGCCCTCGGCGCGGCCGAACTCGCCCAGAACTCGGTGCAGGGCCGCATGCTCGAGGTCCAGCAGGCCAGCGTGCAGATGGCCGGGCACAACCGCCTCGAGCAGATCCGCGCCTCCATGCGCGGCGACGCCCTCCCCGCGGGCGGCCAGCAGCAGGCCATCCCCAACCCGGCCGCTCCCCAGCCCCAGGCCAACCAGGACCAGGCCACCCAGCAGTAACCGCTCGGCTTCTCGAAAGGCGTCGCAGTGAAGGGAAAGTCGCGGACCTCCGCGCAGTCCGCGACTTCCCGCGCCCGCTTCCCGTCCCCCGAGCCACCCCGCCCTGCCTGGAAGTCGTTGTTCCCCACGGGCTTCCGTCCCGAGCCCCCGCCCACCACCGGCGAGCGAACGGCCCCGAACCCGCCTCGCGAGACAGCCGCCCGCTCCGCCGACGAGGGCGCTCACCCCGCCTCACCCGACGCGGACTCCGGCCGGTGGTGGCAGACGCCCCTCACCGAGCCGATACCCGGCAATCCGCGGAGCCGACGCGCGCCCCGGGAAGCCCCGGCGCGCCAAGGCCGTTCCGACCCGCGTGCCAAAGGTTCGCCCCGGGTTGCCGGGCGAACGACCGGCGCTGTGCCACAGGGCGATTCCGCTTCCCGTGTCGGGGCAGCGGCGGGTCCTGTGCCGCAGGGCGATGCGGGTCCGCGTGTCGGGGAAGCGGCTGGCTCTGTGCCGTACGGCGATTCGGGTCCGCCTGCCAGGGGAGCGGCCGGTTCTGTGCCGCAAGGCCATTCGGGTTCGCATTCCGAGGGAGCGGCTACCTCTCTGTCGCAGAGCGATTCACGTTCGCGTGCCGGGGGAGCAGCTGGCTCCGTTCCGCACGGTGATTCGCGTTCGCGCGCCCGGGGAGCGGCCGGTTCTGGGTCGCTGGGCGATTCGGGTTCGCGTGCTGGGGGAGCGGCTAACTCTATGCCGCACGGTGATTCACGTTCGCGTGTCAGGGGAGCAACCGGTTCTGCGCCGCAAGGCGATTCGGGTTCGTGGGGCGGGGGTCGCGCGGATGCGGGTCGTCGGCGGGATTCCCGGGGGCGCGTTCTGCGGGACATGATCGCGGAGACCGCTGGACAGGTCGAGTCGGTGGAGCAGGCGCGGCGGTTGTCGGAGGGTTTGCGGGAGGCGGGGGAGCATGCGTTGCACGCGGTCCGGAAATGGGCCGATCCTCGCGAACGGGAATTGCGGCGACGGCGGCGGGTGCGGCGGCGTAGCCTGCGGCTGAGCGCGGCTTCCGGTGTGACCGCGTTGGGAACCGCTGGGCTGGTGCTGATCTCGGCTCCCGCCTGGGCCGTGCTCGTCGTCGGTGGCGGGGCGGCGGCCCTGGTCACCGGGGCGGCCGTCACCACCAAGCGCTACCTCGAACTGCGCCGCAACCCGTTGCCCGACCCGACCTTCGTGCCGCGCAAACTCCCACCGGTTCGCTCGTCCGCCCGCGAACCCATTGCCCGGCTGGTCCGCGCCGAACGCGCGCTGCATGTGCTCGGCCGCCGAATCGCCCACGGCGCACGGCTGCCCGAGGACGACGTCGCCGACACCCTCCAGACCGCGCACTCCGGCGCGGCCGCCCTGCACGCGCTGGCCGCCGACATCGCCGCCATGGAACAGGCGATCGGCGTTGTCGCACAGGTGAATTCGATATCCACCCCCGGGCTGGCCGAGCAGGTGGGGCACGCCGTGACCCGGCTCGAGCACGGGGTCGTGGAATACGAGCAGCTGGTCGCCGCCGCGGGACGCGTCCTGGCCGCTCCCGACGCGCCTGCCGCCCCCGACGATCTGGGCTGGGCCCTGACGAATCTACGCGACGCCGCCGACCGCCTCGACGGCTGGGCCCAAGCCCTCACCGACCTCGCCGACCGCCGCCGGGGGTAGTCGGCCGGACGGCCCGGTGGCCCACCGCCGACGATCGTTTGCCCGACCCACAGCCGGGTATCTCCCGCCGGTTGGCATTGGCGAAGTCCCGGGAAGCGGAGGTGTGCGGTGGCGTTCGAAGCGAAGACGATCGTGGACGCGAGTCCGGAGGACGTGTTCGCCGTCCTCTCCGACGGCTGGCTGTACGGCCTGTGGGTGGTCGGCGCGTCCCATATTCGCGATGTCGACCCGGGCTGGCCCGCGGTGGGCACCCGAATCCATCACAGCATCGGCCCCTGGCCGCTGAACCGCCGCGACATCACCGTCGTGCGCGCCCTCGAACCGCCGCGCATGCTCGAACTCGAGGCCCGGCTGTGGCCGCTCGGCGCGGCGCTGATCCGCCTCGACCTCGAGGAGACCGCAGACGGCCGCACCGAGATCCGCATGGGCGAACACGTCTCGCGCGGCCCCGGCAAGCTGCTCCCCGCGAATCTCCAACAGCTGGCGCTGGCCCCGCGCAATATCGAATCCCTGCATCGCCTCGGCGATCTGGCCATCGGGCGGATCAAGAAGTACCGGTGATCGGCCGGATCTGGCCATCGGGGCATATGAAGAAGTCCCGGTGATCGGCCGACGGAGCTTCGCCCGGAGCGGCGAGCCGCGCAGGGCCCGGGCGAAGATCTCCGTCGGCCTGTCACCCCGGATCCGAGTGCCGCGAGGCACTGTCCAATGGGGGGTGACGTGCTCGGCGAGAGCGCGATCAGCGCTTCCGCCGGTCGTCGCCGCGGCGCTCGGTGTCGAGACCCTCGGTCTCGAAGCGCTCCTTGCGGACGGTGTCGGACACGGTCTGTTGATCCTCGACCTCGTCCACCGCCAGCCGGACCCGCTCCACCGGCACCGCTTCCTTGTCGACCACCACGCGATCCTCGTGCAGGGTGACCTCCTGTTCGGCCTCGCCGAAATCGGCGTCCCGCACGGCCTTCGGATCCCGGATGGGTTCCCGCTCGATGTGCACCTCTTCGTGCTGCACCGGAACGTTAACCTGTTCGTTCTCCGTCACGACGTATTTGCGCAGTCGTGCCTTGCCGACTTCTTGCGATTCGGTGTGGACGTCGAGGTGTTCCTCGGAGCGGACCATCGAATCGTCGGCCGGGGAACGCCGATCGCCCTCGGTGCGGTAGCGGCCGTACCCGGTCTGGCTCGCCCGGCTCGGATCGATCCCGTAGTGCGCGAACAGCTGCTGCTCGCCCTCTGGGCTGATGTGACCGTCCTGCTCCACGTGCGGAGCCGACTTCACCTTGTCTTTGCTGACCGGCACGCTGAGAGTGTGCCGATCGGTGTCGAGATTCGCGCCGGTGAGCGGCACGAGCGCGTCGCCGTGCATCAGGCCCGTCTTGGCGCTGACCCAGCTCGGGGCGCCCGTACGGTCGTCCAGGTAGACCTGGGTGACCTCACCGACCTTCTCGCCCTGCGTGTCGTAGACCGTGCTGGCCATCAGGCTCTGCATCACGTCGGCCATGCTTCCTCCCAATGCGATAGTGGACAGCTATAGCTGGGGGGTAGCCGACCGTATGCCAGCCAAACGCTCGGGCCTAGACGGGCACCCGTTCGTGCACGGTCAGCAGCACATGATCGAAGCGCATCCGCAGCCCGGCCCGGTTGGGTTCCAGATGCCGGGCGTCGTGCACGAGCTGCAGGGCCAGTTCGCGAATCTTGACGTTGGTGTGCTGGGAGCGCCATTTGAGCACGGCGAAGGCCTGATCGGAGTCCAGTTCGTAGATCATCGACAGAATCCCCTTGGCCTGCTCGATCGGCGCGCGCGAGGCGACCAAGTCGGGCAGGATCTCGTCGATGACGTCGTTGCGCTCCTCGGCGAGGATGCCGGTCAACTCGATGTAGTAGCCGACCGTGCCGACGATCCGGCCGGCGTCGTCGGTGTCGTAATCGGCGATCACGATCACCTCGTGCACGTCCCCGGCGGTGTCGATGATCCGATGCCGACTACAGAACGGCTCGCTGGTCTCCACGATCTTCTCGATCAGCGTCTCGACCGTGGCCCGATCGTTCGGGTGCTGATGCGACAGCAGCAGCTCGGTGGTCGGCTCGACGGTTCCGGGTTCGTAGCCGTGCATGCGCGCCAGCTCGTCCGACCACTCCCACCGGCGATCGGCAAAGTTGAAACGAAACTCCCCGGTATTCGCACAGGGCTCGTTGCCGATCACACTCCCGAGCACGCTCACCAGCTGCGGCTCGAGCTTCTCACCGTCGATCATCGAACCAGTATCCGCTACCCGGCGTTACCGAGTACCCACTGCCCGGACTTTCCACACCTGCGCATTCGGGCCACACCCGGTCCGGCGGCTCGTCAGCGCCGCGCGCGCAGGTAGTCCGACACCACCGCCGCGCCCAGACCGTCCAGGTCCGGGGCGACCACCCGGCCGCCGCTGCGCCGGGCCACCAGATCCACGAACGCGGCCAGCCGCGGATCCTCGCCGAGCATGAACACCGTGATCGAGGCACCGAGTTTGGCCAGCGCGTCGACCTGGGTCATGGTCACCGCGAGGGTGCGCGGTTCGGGCGGCCAGTTGAAATACGCGTCGCCGTCGGATTCCAGATGCGCGGTCGGCTCGCCGTCGGTGACGACCAGCACGACCGGCACCGCGTCGGGGTGGCGGCGCACATGCCGCGCGGCCAGCAACAGCGCGTGATGCAGATTGGTGCCCTGCTCCCAGACCGGCTCGCGCGCGGTCAGCTCGCCGATGTCGACGGAGGTCGCGTACCGGCCGAAGGTGATGAGATCCAGTGCGTCGGAACGGAATCGGGTCGCGATCAGATGATGCAGCGCCAGCGCCGTGCGCTTCATCGGCACCCAGCGCCCGTCCTGCACCATCGACCACGAGGTGTCCACGCACAGCGCGACCGCCGCCCGCGACCGCTGCTCGGTCTCCATGATCTCCACGTCGGACACGTCCAGGGTGACCGCGCGGCTGCCCGTCGACGCCGTCCGCAGCACGGCGTTGCGCACGGTGCGCGGCACGTCCCACGGTTCGGTGTCGCCGAACTGCCAGGGCCGCGCCGAACCCGTGGGCTCGCCCGCCGCGCCCGCGTGCGCGGTGTCGCGCTGACCGCGCCGGGAGCGCAACTGCCCCACGATGTTTCGCAGCGCCACCTCGCCCAGCCGCCGCAACGCCTTGGGCGTCAGCCGCAGCGAACCGTCCGGCGCGCGCTCGAACAAGCCCTGACGCCGCAGCTCGCGTTCCAGTTCGGCGAGCCGCGCGGCGTCGATCCGGGCCTGCTCGCCGAGCTGGCGTTCCAGGGCGTCCAGATCGATGTCCTCGAGCCGGGCGCCCGGATACGATTGTCCCAATTGCTCTGCGAGCGCGTCCAATTCGGCCAGATCCTGCAACGCCTGCGCGCCCTCGCCGAGCCCGAGCGGATCCTCGCCCCGGAAACGCTGTGCCGACTCCCAGTCCTCACCGGGCCGCAGCGCGCGCAGATTCGCGTCCAGGTCCGAAACCTGTTGCGCCAGACGGGGATCGCCGAACGCCTGATTGATCAGCTGCGCCAGTTCGGCGCGCTGCTCGGCCGACATCGAGTTCATCATCCGCTGCGCTGCCGCGGCGCGGGCGGCGAGCGCGTCGACGAGTTCGTCGGTATTGCGCGGGTTCTCGGGGAAGAACTCGCCGTGCTCGGCCATGAACCGCTCGAACTGCTCCCGGGTGTCCTCGCCGCGGGCGTGCGCGGCGAGCAGGTCGTTGAGATCCGACATCATCCGCCGGATCCGCTCGACGTCCTCGGGCGTGGTGCTCTGCAGCGCCTGCTTCATGCCCTGGAACCGGGAGTCCAGCAGCTCGCGCCCGAGCAGGTCCCGGATCCGCTGGTAGTTCTCGCGACCGGTCTCCGACCGCCACTGGTATTCGGACAGCTCGTTCACCGCCGCCGCGGTGCTCGGCGGCAGCGCGTCCAGTTGCGCCTCGGCGAAGCGGGCGTCGTCGGACGGATCGGGGAACAGCGCGGTGCGCTCGGCCCGCAACGCCTCGTCCAGCAGCTCGCGCACCTGCTGCAAGGTGCCGTCGAGGCGATTGCGCCGGGTGATCTCCGAGCGGCGCTGCCACAGCTGCCGGGTCAACTCGTCCAGCCCGCGGGTCTCGCGCAGCCCGCGCCGCAACAACTCCTCGAGCGCGCTGCGGGGCGAGCTGCCCTCCATCACATCGCGGCCGATGGTGTCCAGCGCCTCCCGCAGATCCAGCGGCGGGGCGAGCGGATCCGGCCCGTCGTGATACGGCCCGTAGGCGTAGCGATCGGCGGCGGTCACGGCCCGTACACCGCCGTGCCGTCGTCGGAGTCCTTGGCGACCTGACGCGCGAGATACAAAGACTCCAAGGCGAATTCGACGGCCGAGGCGATGCGCGGCGGCGGATCGGTCGCCGCGACGCCGAGCCGGGCGGCCACCTCGTGCAGGATCGGCAGTTCGGGCAGGGCCGAGAGCATCTCCGAACCCGCCACGCGCTCACCGGTGGTCACCAGGTTGCCGTCGCCGAGCGCCTCCACCAGCGGCCGCAGATTCAGCCCGCCCAGCCGCCCGCGCGCGGTCTCGGCGAACGCGCGGCGCAGCAGATGGGTGAGATGTTCCTGTTCGCGGCCCTCCTCACCGGATTCGAACTCCAGCTTGCCGCGCAGCACGGCGGGCACCGATTCCAGATCGATGGGCCGGGCCACGGCCGGGCGCTCCCCGGTCAGCGCCGAGCGGCGCAGCGCCGCGGCGGCCACGGTCTCCGCCGCGGCGACCGCGAATCGCGCCGAGACGCCGGACCGTTGGTCGATCGCGGGCGATTCGCGCAGCTGCCGCACGAACCGGGCGAGCGCCTCGATGAGCGGATCACCCACCTCCGCAACGAGATTCGCCTCCTGGCGCACCAGCGCCACCTCGGCCTCGACGGTGAGCGGATAGTGGGTGCGGATCTCCGCGCCGAATCGGTCCTTCAACGGGGTGATGATCCGGCCGCGGTTGGTGTAGTCCTCGGGGTTGGCCGTGGCGACCAGCAACACGTCCAGCGGCAGCCGCAGCGTGTAGCCGCGGACCTGAATGTCGCGCTCCTCCATGACATTCAGCAGCGCGACCTGGATCCGCTCGGCCAGATCGGGCAGTTCGTTGACGGCCACGATGCCGCGATGCGCGCGCGGCACGAGCCCGAAGTGGATGGTCTCGGGATCGCCGAGGCTGCGGCCCTCGGCCACCTTGACCGGATCGACGTCGCCGATGAGGTCGCCGACGGAGGTGTCGGGCGTGGCGAGCTTCTCCGCGTAGCGTTCCGACCGATGCCGCCAGGTCACCGGCAGGTCGTCGCCGAGTTCGGCCGCCAGCCGCTTGCCGAGCGGACTGATCGGATCCAGCGGGTGCTCACCGAGTTCGGTGCCCGCGATCACCGGCGTCCACTCGTCGAGCAGGCCGATCAGGGTGCGCAGCAACCGGGTCTTGCCCTGTCCGCGCTCGCCCAGCAGCACGATGTCGTGCCCGGCCAGCAGCGCCCGCTCCAACTGCGGGACCACGGTGCGCTCGAAACCCACGATGCCCGGCCACGGATCACCCCCGGCCTCGAGCACCCGCAGCAGATTCGCCCGAATCTCGCTTTTGACATCCCGCGGCTCGTACCCCGCCGCCCGCAGCGCACCCGCGGTAACGGGAAGATCTTGTGGAGCTGTCACCGTTTCGACGCTACGACGATCCGGCGGTCCCGTCGACCTTGTTCTCCCTCAGGGAACACCGCCGTAGCGGGCCGGGAGGTCGGGGACAACCCTGAACTTTCCCCGATATCGGTTTTGACCTGGTGCTTTTCGTGCCCGACCCTGACAGTATCGAGGTGTCGGATCGCGCTGACGGCGGTTCGGAAAGACTTCGGGAGGAATGACATGTTCTGGAAGATCCTGGGCGTCGTCGCGCTGGTCTGGCTGGCGTTGATCGTGGTGGGCGCGTTGATCAAGGCGCTGTTCCCGATCCTGATGATCAGCCTCGTGGTGTTCGGGCTCTACCTGCTCTACAAGGCGGTATCGGGGTCGAACAAGTCCACGGTCGGCAAGCTGTAGTGAGACCGCGCTCACGGGCCGTTCGGTAAGCTATACCGAACGGCCCGAAGGCGTTTCGAAGCCCGGGCAAGGCGGTGGTGCGAGCCGTTCGCAAGATCGGCTACCATCATCGCTGCCTCTCGGTCCAGAAACCGGCCGTGGAGTCAGTTGGCGTGCGCTGAAGCCACTCACTATACGATCGGAGGCCAGAGGTTTGGTCTGTCCGGGAAACCCCATCGCCCCCCGCGACTTTCGTTCACGCGTCGGCGGTGACCGTGCGGCGTGAAAGTTTCGGCGGGCCCGGCCTCGGGATGGACCCGAGCTGGACCTTGCAGGAACCCTGGATGCTCCTGGTCGAGGACGACCCCGGTGACGCCCTGCTGGTGCAGGAACTCGTCACCGACGGCGCGCCCGGCCTGCGTCTGGAGTGGGTGCGTTCGCTGGCCGAGGCCGCGCGGCGGCTCGAGGGCGGATCGCCCGACTGTGTGCTCTTGGATCTCCACCTACCCGACGCCCAGGGCCTCGAGGCGCTGGCCCGCATCCGCGAGTACACCGACGCCGCCGTGGTGGTGATGACCGGCCTCGACGAGGAACAGACCGGTCTGGCCGCGGCCGCGGCGGGCGCGCAGGACTATCTGGTCAAGGGCCGGGTCGAACCCGATCTGTTCGGCCGCGCGGTCCGCTACGCCATCCAGCGCAAGCAGGCCGAACGCACCGCCGCCGCCCTCCAGGCGAGCCAGCTGCGGGCGCAGGAGAACGCCCGCCTCGAACGCGGCCTGCTGCCCACCCCGCTGCTGCCCGCCGACAGCGGCGTCTCCGTGCTGTCGCGCTACCGTCCCGGTCGCTCGCACGCCCTGCTCGGCGGCGACTTCTACGACGTCGTGCAGGACGGCGACGGCACCGTGCACGCGGTGATCGGCGACGTGTCCGGCCACGGCCCGGACGCCGCAGCCACCGGGGTCGCGCTCCGATTGGCTTGGCGCACACTGATTCTCAGCGGCGTCACGGGCGTCGAACAGTTGCGGGTGCTGGAACAGGTGCTGCTCGCCGAGCGGACCGATCGGCAGACCTTCGCGACCGCGACCAACCTCGTGCTCGACCCGGCCACCCGCACCGTGCGGGTGCAGCGGGCCGGGCATCCGGGCATGATCCTGCGGTCCGAGGACGACCTGCGCTGGATCGAGGTGCCGGGCGGCCCCGCCCTCGGCTTCCTGCCCGACCACGCCGACTGGCCGACCCACGAGCTGCACCTGCCCGACGGCAGCGGACTCATGCTGTTCACCGACGGCCTGTTCGAGGGCTGCACGGGGCCGGACCGGTCCCGCCTCGGCGAGGACGGCATGCTCGACATCGCCCGCGAGGTGGCGACGCGACGACCCCACACCTTCGTCGACGAACTGATCGGGCGCATCGAGGAACTTGCCGGTCCCACCGGCGGATTGGACGACGACTTGGCGATCATCTACCTGCGGTGGAGCGACGAGGGGCAGGCGCGATGACGTCGAGGGAATCCCGCATGGTCGGGCGTCTGACCGTGCAGACGTGGTTCCAGCTCGTGCTCGCCTCCATGATCCTGGTGGCGGTCGTCGGTTCGTTCGCGGTCGCCCAGGTCACCGCCAACACCACCGAGATCAGTGACCGGCTGCTGCTGCGCACACTGCCCGCGTCCGCGGAGGCGTATCGCCTGCAGAGCGCGCTGATCGATCAGGAGACCGGCGTGCGCGGCTACGCCATCAGCGCCGATCCGCAGTTCCTCCAGCCCTACACCGACGGCCGGGATCTGGAGCAGCGCGCGGTCGCCCGGCTGCGCGAGCTGCTGTCGGGGCGGCCGAACCTGCTGGCCGACGTCGACGACATCGAACGGGCCGCCGACCAGTGGCGGCGCGGCTACGCCGAACCGCTCACCGCGATTCAGGTTCCGGCACAAGCCCGTTCGGCCGGAACCGCGACCGCCGACCGCGGCAAGAGCATCTTCGACGAGGTGCGCGGCCGATTCGACAAGCAGAACGCCGATCTCGCGGCCGCCCTGGCCGACGATCACGCCGCGCTCGACCACGCGCGCACCGTGCGCAATGTCGTGCTGATCGGTCTGCTGGTGGTCTTCCTGCTGACCGGCGTGACGTTCACGATCCTGGTGCGGCGGCTCGTCGCGCGGCCGCTGCGCACGCTGACCGAGGCGTCGCTGAAGGTCGCCGACGGCGATTTCGGCCATCGGATCGTGCCGCACGGACCCGCCGATCTGGCCGCGGTGGCCGAGGCCGTCGAGGATATGCGCCTGCGCATCGTGACCCGGCTCGACCAATCCCGTTCGCAGGAGGCGGAATTGGCCGAACAGCGCGACGCGCTCGACGCCCAGGCCGTCGAATTGCGCCGCTCCAACGCCGAATTGGAGCAGTTCGCCTACGTGGCCTCGCACGATCTCCAGGAGCCGCTGCGCAAGGTGGCCTCGTTCTGTCAGCTGCTGGAGAAGCGCTACGGCGACAAACTCGACGAGCGCGGCAAGCAGTACATCGACTTCGCCGTCGACGGCGCCAAGCGCATGCAGGTGCTGATCAACGACCTGCTGACCTTCTCCCGGGTGGGCCGGGTCACCGGCGACAGCAAACCGATCGGCCTCGCCGAACCGCTGGACAAGGCGCTGTCGAATCTGTCCGCGGTCATCGAGGACACCGAGGCCCGCATCGAGCGGCCCGACGAACTGCCCGAACTCGTCGGCGAGCCGGTGCTGCTGACCATGTTGTGGCAGAACCTGATCGCCAACGCGATCAAGTTCCGCCGCCCGGAGCTGCCGCCCGACATCCGGATCACCTGCGCCCCCGATCCGGCGGGCGGCTGGCTGATCACGGTGTCCGACAACGGAATCGGCATCTCGCCCGAATTCGCGGAGAAGGTGTTCGTCATCTTCCAGCGACTGCACAGCCGCGACGAATACAGTGGCACCGGAATCGGGTTGGCCGTCTGCAAGAAGATCGTGGAATTCCACGGCGGCCGGATCTGGATCGATACCGATTACACCGAGGGCACTCGGTTCTGCTTCACCCTGCGCGGCGCCGATTCGGCCACCCGCGCCGCCGCCGACCTCGCATCCCGCACCCAAGGAGCCCCCGCATGACCACCTCCGGCCGTCCCATCGACATCCTGCTGGTGGAGGACGATCCCGCCGATGAACTGATGACGCGGGAAGCGTTCGAGGACAACAAACTTCGCAACACCCTGCACGTCGCGCACGACGGTCAGGAGGCGCTGGACTTCCTGTACCGGCAGGGCGAATACGCCGACGCCCCACGCCCCGACCTGATCCTGCTGGATCTGAACCTGCCGAAGTACGACGGCCGCCAGGTACTCGGCAAGGTCAAGGCCGACCCCGAGCTGGCCCACATCCCCGTCGTGGTGCTCACCACCTCCTCGGCCGAGGAGGACATCCTGCGCAGCTACAGACTGCACGCCAACGCGTATGTGACCAAGCCGGTGGATCTGGACCAGTTCATCGCGGCCATCAAGCAGATCGACGAGTTCTTCGTCCAGGTGGTTCGGCTGCCCTCGCAGCAGTAGGGCCTTCGCAGGATCGGAGAAACGCCGCCCCGAGACGGAACAATGGAAACGCCGCCCCGAATGTCCTTCTCGGGGCGGCGTTTTCGCGATGAATCAGTTGGTCGTGCTCAGACCTTCCGCGGACAGCGCGTCCTCGACGGTCGGGAACATCGCGAGCAGCTTGTCCAGACCCGTCACTTCGATGGGGCGGCGCACCGCGTCGGACGCGACCACGCGCAGGCGCTGCGGTTTGGCGGCCTCCGAGGCGACCATGAGGGCGCTGAGCCCGGCCGAGCCCATGAACCCGACATTCGTCATATCGAGCACCAGCGGGTTACCGCCGCGCTGACCCTCCTCGAGTGCGGACTGCAGGCTCGGTACCGACGCGATGTCGATCTCTCCGCGAACGGCGATAACGGTCGCGGCGCCCTGCGTGTGCACCTTGACATCCAGCATTCGAGATGTGCCTTCACCGCTCACAGACCGGCCCTCCGTATAAACCACGTTCCACCTCTGGAGCATCGAACTTCCGCCGCGCACACGTCGGCGCGGACAGGGACTGTCCCTACCGACTCTACTTACCCAGTCGATGCGGCGATAATCATGGGCCGGGTGAGCGCCTCGCCCGTGCGGTTTTCGCCACGTTGTCGAATAGCGCCGAAGTGTCTGGGTATAGCAATTTCCGAGCGTACGAGACTTGTCGTCGGCGCGCGAACGGGCGGGCTATCCTCGTGGCGACCGGCAGGAAGGCAGCAACAAGGTGACCACACTTCCGCGGCCCAGCTTCGAGTGTCCACCGGACCCGTTGGACATCAGCTTCCCCGCGATGCCCGATCGACTGGCCGACGTCCGCAAGCGGCTCCAGGAGTGGCTGGCGCGCTGCGGTCTGCCCGCCGAGACGATCTACGATCTGGTGCTGGCCGTCAGCGAGGCGTGCAGCAACGCGGTCGAACACGGCTATCGCGGCGAGGGCGGCATCGTGCGGCTGCACGTCTCGGCCGAGGAGACCGAATTGCGGATCACGATCTCCGACGAGGGCCGGTGGAAGTCGCGCGCGGAGGCGCCCGATCCCACCCGCGGCCGCGGCCTGGATCTCATCCGGGCGCTCGTGCCCGCGGCGCGGATCACCGGCGGGGCGGACGGCACCGTGGTCGACCTCCGCGTCCCCCTGATCGATAGCTAGCAACGTATTCGCAATCGCTAGGGGGTCACCGGTTTCGGTGTCTCCGTTCCCCCTGTTGAATGGGACACATGCAGCAGCTTCCCGAGGACTGGCAGCGCGGGTTGGTGATCGTGGCCCACCCCGACGACATCGAGTACGGCGCCGCCGCCGCGGTCGCGCGCTGGACCGGACAGGGCAAGGACATTCGCTACGTGCTCGCGACCCGAGGCGAGGCCGGCATCGCCGGACTACCCCCGACGCAGGCCGGGCCGCTGCGCGAGGCCGAGGAGCGCGCCGCCGCCCGGGTGGTGGGCGTGCACGAGGTCGAATTCCTCGGCTACCCGGACGGCCGCGTCGAACCGTCGCTGGCGTTGCGCCGCGATCTGGCTCGCGTGATCCGCAAACATCGGCCGGAACTGGTGGTGCTGTTCAACTTCGCCGACACCTGGGCGCCGGGCTACGCCAACAGCAGCGATCACCGGGTGGTCGGCCGGGCCGGGCTGGACGCGATCTCCGACGCCGGGAACGAGTGGATCTTCCCCGAACTCGGCGGCCTGCCGATCTGGACGCCGCGCTGGGCCGCGGTCATGGGCCCGGTCGTCACGCACGCCGTGGATGTCACCGAGACCGTCGATCTGGCCCTGAAATCCCTTGTGGCGCATGCCCGTTACCTCGGCGCGCTGAGCAGCGAGCCGATCGCCGACCAGGCGCGCGCCATCGTCGACCGCGCGACCGCCCCGCAGCCCGGTTTCCCCGCCGAGCGGGCCGTGGGCTTCGAGCTGTACTACTTCCGGGACTGAGCCGCGGCCACCCGCCGCACGATCGGCCGCCAGCGCTCGAGCGGCGCGACCGCGAGGCCCACGACCTTCCCCGCGTCGTCGGCGCGACGCAGGGCGACGGCCGCGGCGAAATCGGGGTCGGCCTCGAAGGCCGCGATCTCGGCGGCCGTCATCGGACCGCCCTGCGCCACGAGGGTGCGCCTGCTGGACGCGGACAATTCGGCCGCGTGCCGCGAATCCGTCGCCGCCAGATAGCGTTTCGCGACGACGTGCAGTTCGACGAGGCGGGCGACGCGCGGGCCGAGCAGTCCCCGTACCGCGTCCGCCCCGTGCCTGCCGTGCCCGGCGTCGTCGCCGGGGACCAGCGCGTGGCCGATATCGTGCACCAGACCCGCGACCTGCAACTCCTCGTCCTCGGGGTGCGAGCGGCGCAGCAGTTCGGCGCACTGGCGGTCGTGGTCGAGGATGTCGACCGGATCGCCGCTGCGATCGGGGGTGTCCCAGGCGTCGGCGCAGTCGGCGAGCAGGGTCATCAGCTCGTCCACCGAGGCGAGTGGCCGCCGTGTCGTCATGGGCCGGACCTTAACGCCGGTGGGTGAACAGGGAGTTGTCGGCTGTGGCAGGCTTGTTCCATGCGAGTGGCTGTGGTCGCGGGACCGGATCCCGGGCATGCGTTTCCGGCTGTCGCGCTCTGTCTGCGGCTGCTCGCCGCGGGCGACGAGCCGGTCCTGTTCACCGGCCCCCGCTGGTTCGAACCGGCGCGCGCGGCCGGAATCGGCGTGCGTCGCCTCAAGGGTCTGGCGCCGCGCCCGCAGGATGACGACGCCGACGCCGGGCAGCGCATTCACGAACGGGCCGCGCACATTTCGACCGAGATCCTGCCGGAACTGGGCGCCATGCTGCCGGAACTGGTGATCTCCGACGTGCTCACCGCGGGCGGCGGGATGGCCGCCGAGCGACTCGGCGTGCCGTGGGTGGAGCTGTCCCCGCATCCGTTGTATCGGCCGTCGAAGGCGTTGCCGCCCATCGGGAGTGGGCTCGCGCCGGGGGAGGGGCTGCGCGGCCGCACCCGGGACGCGGTGCTGCGCGGCCTGACCGCGCGCGCCGTGCAGCGCGGCGAACGACAGCGCGCCGCCGCCCGCGCGAGTATCGGTCTGCCCGAACAGGATCCGGGACCCGACGCCCGTCTCATCGCCACCCTGCCCGCCCTGGAAGTGCCGCGCCCGGACTGGCCCGCCGACACCCACCTGATCGGCCCGTTGCTGTGGGAGCCGACCACCGCCGAGCTGCCGCTTCCGCCCGGCGATGAGCCGCTGGTCATGGTCGCGCCGTCGACCGCGCACACCGGGGTGACCGGTATGGCCGAGGCCGTCCTCACCGCCCTCGACGGCGCGGGCGTGCGGGTGGTGATCTCCATGCTCGACGAGCCCCCGGCCGACCTGCCGCCGTGGGCGACCGCGGGTCTGGGGCGGCAGGACGCGCTACTGCGGCACGCCGATGTGGTGGTCGGCGGCGGCGGACACGGCCTGCTCGCCAAGACGCTGCTGGCCGGGGTGCCGATCGTGACCGTCCCCGGCGGCGGCGACCAGTGGGAACTCGCCAATCGCGCGGCGCGCCAAGGCGGTTCGATCCTGGTCCGCCCCTTCACCCCCGAGGCCGTTCGCGCCGCCGTGCGCCGGATTCTCGACGATCCGTCTTATCGCGCCGCCGCCGCGAAGGCCGCCGCCACCGCCGGCGCGGTGGCCGATCCGGTCGAGATCTGCCACCGCGTGCTGGACACCGCGCGCACCCGATGATCGACTCCCGGTAGCCTCGGCACGGTGCGATTGACTGACTTCCGGGAACTGTTGCACGAGGAGTTCGGGGTGTCGCGCGGCGACGCCCTGCTCACCGACCACACCCTCCCCGCCCTCGGCGGCCGCACCGGCGCCCAGGCCATCGAGGCGGGTGTCGATCCCCGCGACGTGTGGCGGGCCCTGTGCGCCGAATTCGACGTGCCACGCAATCGGTGGTGATCCCGTCGCCCCGCCACATCTCTCGCGACTCGGCGGATCGAGGCGAGGCCAGCGGGCAACGGGTCGGGTAGCGAGCCACGGCCGGTTCCCGTGGGGGACCGACCGTGGCTCGGTAGCCGTTCGGCAATCTGCGAGGTGCTGGTCAGCGGCCGGTTCGCGAGGTGCTCGGACGTCCAGCTCCGCCGGGTCGTCCACCCGGGCGGCGTCGACGGCGCGGGTGTGGCGATGGAACAGGGCGAACGCCGCCAGTCCGAGGACGATGCCCGTGCCCCCGGCCACGGCGACCGCCGCGTCGAGCCCGTTCACGAAGTCCGGCAACGGGATTCGCGGCCCGTCCCCGGCCGTACTGCGAAACACCATGCCCAGCACCGCGACTCCCAGTGCCAGGCCGAGCTGCCGGGCGGTGTTCACCGCACCGGCGGCCGTCCCGCTCTGCTGCGGCGGCACCGCCGCCATCCCGACCGACACCAGCGGCGGCGCCATCAGCCCGACCCCGACGCCGATGATCACGAAGCCGAGCACCAGCGCGGACCAGGAGGAATCGGTGTCCACCACGGTCAGCGCCGAGGCCCCCGCGCCGATCACCACCAGCCCGCCACCGATCGTCCACTTCGGCGCGAGATCGTGCAGGAACCGCCCGAACACCCCCGACACCACGAACGACGTGGCCGCCAGCGGCAACAACGCCAACCCGGCGCGCAGCGGCGTCAGCCCCAGCGGCTGCTGCAACCACAGCGAGAGGAACGGACTCGCCGCGAACGCGGCGAAGCTCAACCCCGCCGCGGCGAGCAGCGTCGCCACGAACTCCCGATTGCGCAGCAGCGCGAGCGGGAACATCGGTGCGGCGGAGCGTGATTCGATCACCGCGAACCCCGCTACGGCCAGCACGCCCACCGCCACCGCGAGCAGCGCGCGGGTATCGTCCCAGCCGTGCTCGCCCGCGCGGATGATGCCGTAGGTGAGCGCCGTCGCCGCCACCGCGAACGCCACCATCCCCGCGAGGTCCACACCCCTGCCGGAGTGCCGTCGCGAGGCCGGGAACACCAAGGCGGACAACGCGATCGCCAGCACCGCGATCGGCAGATTCACCAGGAAGATCCACCGCCACGACAGCAGATCGGTGAGCACACCGCCCAGCACCACGCCGGTTCCCGCCGCCGCGCCCGACACCGCGCCCCACGCGCCGAACGCCACGCCGCGATCGCGCCCGGTGTAGGTGGCGTGCAGCAGCGACAGCGTGGTCGCGAACATGGCCGCGCCGCCGACGCCCTGCACCGCCCGCGCGGCCACCAGCACCCCCGCCGACTGCGCGAGGCCGCAGGCCAGCGAGGCGAGCGCGAACACCACCAGCCCGGCCAGATAGGTCGGCTTGGCGCCCACCCGGTCGGCCAGCGATCCGAGCACCAGCAACAGCGCCGCCAGCGCCAGCGCGTAGCCGTCGACCACCCACTGCAATCCGGACAATCCGGTGCCCAGATCGAGCGCGATATCGGGTAGCGCGACATTGACGATGGTGACGTCGATGAGCAGCATCAGCGTGCCGAGACACGCGGCGAACAGGGGAAGCCATTTCCGCATGGCCGACCTCCGGAATCGAATCGAATGATATCGACGCCAAGGTTCCGCCATGGTTCAATATCCACCCAGTCATCCGCCGAACAGCGATGGATTCCACCGATGACCTTCGACGAGGCTCACGATTCCTCCATTCTCGATCTGCTCGACAAGCAGATCGTGCACGCGCTGCTGTGCGACGCGCGCGTCCCGTTCGCGAAACTCGGCGCGGTGCTGGGCGTTTCGGAGCAGACCGTGGCCCGGCGCTACCGCTCGCTGCGCCGGCGCGGCATCATCCACGTCTCCGGACTGGTGAACGCGGTGCCGCTCGGCCACACCCGCTGGGTGCTGCGGCTGCGCTCCACCCCGGACAAGGCGCTGCGCCTGGCCGAATCGCTGGCCCGGTTCCCGGACGTGAGCTGGGTGTCGCTGCTGTCGACGGGTTCGGAGGTGGTGTGCGTGAGCCGCCCGCACTCCACCGAACGCCGCGACGCCCTGCTGTTGCACACCCTGCCGCGGGCCCCGCAGGTGGTGGAGATCCGCGCGCACGAGGTGCTGCATCGGTTCCCGTCGGAATCGGAGTGGCCGCACTACGCCCGCCTGCTCACCGACGAGCAACGCGCGGCGCTGGGGGAGCGCCCGCAGATCCGGGAGAGCGATCCGGCGCCGCCGGTGGACCTGTCGGCCGCCGACGAGGTCATGCTGGCGATCCTGGCCCGCGACGCGCGCGCCTCCTACGCCCGGATCGCGGCCGAAACCGGTTGGAGCCCAACGCGAGTCGCGCGCCGGATGGACGAGCTGGTCGAGGCGGGCGTGCTGTACTTCGATCTCGACTTCGCCATCGAACGCATGGGATACGCGCTGCGGGCGTCGCTGTGGTTGCAGATCCGGCCCGCCGATCTGGCCGCGGTGGGCGCCGCCGTCGCCGCTCATCCGGAGGCCGCCTTCGTCGCGGCCACGACGGGCGCCACCAATCTCTTCGTCTCGCTGGTGTGTCGCGACAGCGCGCACCTGTACCGCTACGTCACCGAGCGGCTGGGCGCGCTCGACGGCATCACCGGCGTAGAGGTGACCCCCGTGCTGCGCGCGCTGAAACAGGCTCAGGCGCTGCTGCATACCGATCGCGTCACCCTGGTGCCCGAGTCGAACCGCAGGTAGCCGAGGCGCGGTGCGTGTCGTAGGGCGCGTCGCTTGCCTCGAACACGTGTTCGTCTAAGCTGGCCGACAGAACTTGTCGGTGCCGCCCTCTAACGTAGGCGTCAACCACACACCGAGACACCCGTCGAGAAGGGGACCAGACGATGGCACCACAGGCTTACGACCGCGACAAGGCGCTCGAACTCGCGCTCGCGCAGGTCGAGAAGAGCTTCGGCAAGGGCGCGGTGATGCGCCTGGGCGAGGAGGCGCACCAACCCATCTCGGTCATCCCGACGGGTTCGATCGCGCTCGACGTCGCCCTGGGCCTGGGCGGCCTGCCGCGCGGCCGCATCGTGGAGATCTACGGTCCGGAGTCCTCGGGTAAGACCACCGTCGCCCTGCACGCCATCGCCAACGCGCAGGCCAACGGCGGTGTCGCGGCGTTCATCGACGCCGAGCACGCGCTGGATCCCGAGTACGCCCGCAAGCTCGGCGTCGACACCGACGCGCTGCTGGTCTCCCAGCCCGACACCGGTGAGCAGGCGCTCGAGATCGCCGACATGCTGGTGCGTTCCGGCGCGCTGGACATCATCGTCATCGACTCGGTGGCCGCGCTGGTGCCGCGCGCCGAGATCGAGGGCGAGATGGGCGACAGCCACGTCGGTCTCCAGGCTCGCCTCATGAGTCAGGCCCTGCGCAAAATGACCAGCGCCCTGAACAATTCGGGCACCACCGCCATCTTCATCAACCAGCTGCGCGAGAAGATCGGCGTCATGTTCGGCTCGCCCGAGACCACCACCGGCGGTAAGGCGCTCAAGTTCTACGCCTCGGTCCGCCTCGACGTCCGCCGCATCGAGACCCTCAAGGACGGCAGCGACGCGGTCGGCAACCGCACCCGCGTCAAGGTCGTCAAGAACAAGGTCTCCCCGCCGTTCAAACAGGCCGAGTTCGACATCCTGTACGGCGTGGGCATTTCCAAGGAGGGCTCGATCATCGACATGGGCGTCGAGCAGGGCTTCATCCGCAAGTCCGGCTCCTGGTTCACCTACGAGGGCGACCAGCTCGGCCAGGGCAAGGAGAACGCGCGCAAGTTCCTCCGCGAGAACACCGACGTGCGCGACGAGATCGAGAAGAAGATCAAGGAGAAGCTCGGCATCGGCGCCGATGTCACCGCAGACGCGGGTGCCGAGGCACCCGTCGACTTCTAGCCGATGCCCCACCGGGAAGCGTCGGGGCCCACCCCTTTTGCGGGCCCCGACGCGACTCGGCTCGAGGCCGTCGACCGCCTCCGCCACCAACCCTCCGACCCGGGTCCGCCCCGTCGCGCCCCGAAACGCGTTGCGGCCAAAGGCGATTCGACCGGCCTCTGGCGCTCCGACGGCGGCTCGGTCGTCCACCCCACCCCCGCCAAAACGGAAACCCAGGCCAAGAACCTGTCCCTGCGCCTGCTCGCCGACCATCCCCACACCCGTGCGGACCTGGTCACCATCCTGACGGCCAGGGGATTCCCCCCGCCCACGATCGATCAGGCCCTGGACGACCTGACCGCCCTCGGCCTGCTCGACCGGTCACTTGCCGAAACAGCCGAGGACGCCCCCGACACACCCACGCGTACCGCGGCTCCGCACCCGAATGCCGACGCGGGGCACCCGGGCCGAAACGCTCGCGTCGAACGCGGCGGCAGGGCCGACATCGCGAAAGCGACACCCGCGACGATCGAAGGCGATCGGGCGAGGAGCGTCCGCCCCGGCCAGCCGGACACCCCTGGCGGCACACCGAGCCAAGCGAAAGACGCCTGCCTGCGCCTCTTGGCCGACGGCATATCCGGCCGCTCGGCCCTCACGAACGCTCTGGCCGGAATGGGCTTCGCCCCCGAGGTCATCGCGAGCGCCCTGAACCACCTCACCACCCTCGGCCTGCTCAACCTTCGTGCCCCGGCGACCACACCCGAATCGACCTTTCCCCCCGAGGGCGACCAACGACCGAACGACACCCCCTCGCGCCCAGATCACCATCACGATGGCGAGCGCCCTCGGAGAACGGACTCGGCTCAGGCAGACGACTCGGAGACAAAGCGCCGCGCCGCATCTGGCCGCCGCGGTCGAGCCGAGGATGGGCTCGGCGCTGAGGGTCATGCATCGGAACACGAGTCCCGTAGTGCGGCACGCGATCCCGAGGCGCGGGGCCGTCGGCGGAGGGAGCGTGGGCATGGTACCGGCGCACCCGACGGGGAATCGGAGCCGCGCGGGGGCGGTACCGAGGCTCAGGCGAAAGATATCTGCCTGCGGTTGTTGACCGACCGCGCGCGTAGCCGTGCCGAATTGGCGAAGAAGTTGGCGGACAAGGGTTTCGCCGAGGCGGTGGCCGAGCGCGCGTTGAATCGGCTCGCCGAGGTCGGACTCATCGACGACGCCGCCTTCGCGGAGCAATGGGTGCACTCCAGGCACACCTATTCCGGCCGCGGCCGCAAGGCCCTCGCCGAGGAACTCCGCCGTAAAGGCGTGGCCCCCGAACACGCCGAACCGGCCCTCGCGACCATCACGACCGCCGCCGAACGCGACCGCGCCACCGAACTGGTCCACCGCAAACTTCAGACCCTGCCCGAGGACCTGGACCGCGACAAGGCGATTCGTCGCTTGGTCGGCATGCTGGCCCGGCGCGGCTTCGACCCCGCCACAGCCCATACGGTCGTCCTCGCTGTCATCTCGGAGGCGGCCTTGCCGAGCGAACCACGCGAACCCGCACCCACAGCACCGAATGCCGGACAGCCCGCTCCGGCCGACTCCGCCGCCGATCTGGTCGAACGGAAACTTCGGACCCTCCCGCGAGACCTGGACCGGGACAAGGCGATTCGTCGCTTGGTCGGCATGCTGGCCCGGCGCGGCTTCGACTCCGCGACCGCCCATCGGGTCGTCCGGTCGGCGGTCGACGACGCGGGCTTCCGCCAGCCGCCCACCCAGGCCGACGCGCCCGCCGCCGCCTCGGGCAATGATTTCGACGAGGCCGCGGCCCTCGACCTCATCCGCCGCAAACTCCGCAACGGACCGCCCGCGGGCGAGCGGGAGAAGACCGTTCGCCGCCTGGTCGGCATGCTCGCCCGGCGCGGCTACAACCAATCCGCCGCCTACGCCCTGGTGAAAGCCGAACTCGCCGAATAAGCCCGGAACAACGGAAACCCTCTGTTCAGAGGCTATTGCTCACCGGGCGGCAGCCCGAGTTCGGCGAAGGGCGAGGCGGCTATCAACTCCTCCACGCCATCGTCTCCCCAGTGACCCAGCAGGCAGCGGTGTTCCACCCACTCGTACTCCACGCGGTGGCCGTTGCCCTCGAATCGCAGCGTCTCATGACCGAGACGCACTGCCCCGCGCGGCATTTCGGTGTAATTCAGGATCCGCGCGCCGATCGTCGCCCGTAATGCGAGCATGCCGTCGCGTTCGTCGATCGTCGCCGTTCCGAAGTACTTCCGGCCATCCGGATTTCGTCCGCGCACGAGGTAGCGTCCGACGGCCGAATATCGGGGCTCCCAATACGCCGCGGTCTTCGCCCTGATCAGCTCCGGAGATCTCGGCAACCGCAGCGAGTATTCGCTCACCTCATCATGATTCAGCAGACCCAATTGGTGCCCGCGATAGACCAGCGCCGCCTGCAGTCGGCCGTATGTCGCCGCGATGGAGAAATCGCCGGCGGAGATCGCCAGCCGCAGGCCGTGAATGTGCCGCAGGCGGTCCGGCAACGCACAGTCGTCGAGTCGCACCGGCACGATGAACGCCGTCCCCTCCGGATTGCGGTCCGCGAGGTCGAGGGCCTGCGTGATCTCCTTGTTGACGTATCCCGCGCGCGACACGCTGGCGGTACTGAGAAAGACCGCGACGGTGTCGGACCGCGCGATCGCCCGCGATATCTCCAGCGCCCACTCCTGCCCGGGGACCAGGGATTCCTCGTCCAGCCAAGGCTCGAAGCCGTCCAATGCCAGCAGCCGGGCCACCTCCCGCACCGACGGCTTGTCCGCATTGGAATGCGCGAGAAACACCCGCAATCGACGTTCCGGCACCGTTCGCCCCCTGCACCCGCGTCTCGGAATGTGGTCAGCGCGATGCCCTTCCGAGGGTTCGTACCGCGCGGCGATCCGATCACAACCTACCTCGCGCGGCCGCGCCCCGTGACGGTTCCGACAGGACCCGGCCCTGGTCATCCGACCCGCCAACCCCGAGACTGAACATCGTGGAAAACGCAACCGAGGCAACGAGATCCGAAGTCGAGGCATTTCTCCGGGCGCGCGGAGCCGACGACATCGACCACCCCGGCGGCACCCTGCTCGCCCATCTCCGCAGGGTCGCCGACACCCTGGCCAGCTGGCGGGCCGCCCCCACGGTCCAGCTGGCGGGGCTGGCCCACGCCGTCTACGGCACGGACGGATTCGACGTCGCCCTGCATCCGGTCGACGACCGGGCCCCCATCGTCGAACTGCTGGGCGAGGAGACCGAAGCCCTGGTCTACCTGTACGCCAGCTGCGACCGAACGGCCGTCTACCCGAATCTCGACGCCCCGCGCCTGCGCTTCCGGGACCGCTTCACCGGGCGCGAACACGAACCCGGCGACCCGGACCGCCGAGCCTTCCTGGAGATCACCGTCGCCAACGAACTCGACGTCATGGCCCACAACGCCGCCCTCGCCGCCGAACACGGCCCGGCCCTCTACGGACTGTTCAGCCGAACCAGGTCGTACCTGTCCGCCGACGCGTGGAACGCCTGCTCGGCGCTACTCGGCCCCTGAGCGCCGAATCAACTACCCCGATTCTCACCCAACTCCTCCGCGATCGGATTGGGCGGAATATCCTCCTCCTGCTCCGCGAGACCCGGATGCGAATGCGTCCGCCGCTGCGCCGCGCGGTCGGCGGGATCGCGGTCGGGGGAGAGGTCGACCGATTGCAGGACCTCTCCGATATTGGCGTAGGACTCCGGCGGAATGGCCCGCAACGCCCGGACCGTGTCCTGGTCGGCGCCCGCCCGGCTCGCACAGCTCACCAGCGTGTCCTTGTCGGCGGGGAAATCGGCGTCGGTCAGAGCCGCGCGCACGCGCGTCGCGTCGGTTGTCACCATCGGAACCTCCTCGGGTCGAGCTACCGGGTGGCGATCATCGCCCCTCGGCTCGCGGTACCCGCTTCGGAGGGGGTCTCACATCTCGGGCAGCGGGATCAGTTCGAGATGTTCGGCGGGCGCCGACTTCTTCGCGCACGACCCCCGCGACGCCACCACACTCACCCCGCCCCGGTGCGCCACCAGCCATCTTCCGCACACACACCGTAAGTAGCGGACCGAACCGTGCGCCGAGACTTCCATCGGCGACGACCAGGAGCAGGCGGGGCAGGTGTCGGACATAGCAGCCAACACTGAAGACCAACCGGTGCGAATGCAATCACCGCCCCGGCGTGGCGAGTGAATCGTTGGACAACCGCTCCCGGGCGCGAGCAGTGGCGAAACCAACGCCCGGAAGCGGTGCCCGTCCAGGATGCGCGAACCCACCCCGGGCTCACGATGATTGGGCTCACCACGAATTCAACGAGACCGCCAGCCCCGTTTCGCCATGCGGACGCTCAGGGGACCCCGTGCCCCGAAACAACGAAAGCGGGCCGATCCCGAAGGACCGGCCCGCTCGCCGAAAACCGACTACCGCGTGGCCCCCGTCAGATCGAGCCCCGGCGCCGCACCGGTCATCACCGAATCCGCCGCCAGCGTCACCCGCCCCCGCTTCCGGGACCGCAACCGGCCCTCGAGCCAGATGGCGAACCGCGACAAGGCCCAGTTCAGCGCGATCATGATGGCCGCGACGATGAACAAGGCGGGAACGGGATTCCCTTGTGCCGCGCCGAGCTGCTGGCCCTGTCGCACGACCTCCTGATAACCGATCTGATAGCCGAGTGCCGAATCCTTCAGCGCCACAACCATTTGCGACACGATCGCGGGCAGCATCGCCGTGATCGCCTGCGGCAGCAGCACGATCCGCATCAACTGCCCCTTGCGCATACCCAGCGCGATCGCCGCCTCCGACTGTCCCCGCGGCAGCGATCGGATCCCCGAACGCACGATCTCGGCGATGACCGACCCGTTGTAGACCGTCAGCGCGATCACCACCGCCGCCAACGCCAGCTGATCCGACGGGAACACCGCGTTCTTCGCGAAGTAGAAATACAGGAAGATCATCAACACCAGCACCGGAATGGCCCGCGCGAATTCGACGATCACCCCCGCGACCACCCGCACCACCCGATGATCCGACAATCGCGCGATCCCGAAGACCATCCCGATCACCAGCGCGAAGACGATCGAAAGCGCCGCGGCGACAATGGTTCCCCGCAGACCCGGCAGCACATACGTCTGCCACACCTCCGAATCCAAGAAGGGCTTCCACTTCGCAGCGGTGAACTGCCCCTTGCTGTCGAACCCGCGATAAACGAAATACAGCGCCGCCACGATGACGATCGCGACCAGCACCGAATAGATGTTGTGCCGCACCCGGGCCCTGGGGCCCGGCGCGTCGTAGAGGACCGAAGCACCGGAACTCATCGAGCCACCTCGAATCGCTTGGCCAGCCAACCGAACAGCAGGCCGGTAGGCAGGGTGAGGATGACGAACCCGATGGCGAAGATCGCGCCGATGACGAGCACCTGCGCCTCGACATCGTTCATATCCGCCATCAGGTACGCGGCCTCGTGCACACCGATGGCCGAGGCGATCGTCGAGTTCTTGGTCAGCGCGATCAATACGCTGCCCAGCGGCGCGATGACCGACCGGAACGCCTGCGGCAACACGATCATCCGCAGGTTCTGCCCGAAGGTGAGGCCGAGCGACCGCCCCGCCTCGGACTGGCCGAGCGATACGGTGTTGATGCCCGACCGCAGCGATTCGCACACGAAAGCCGCGGTGTAGATGCTCAATCCGATCACGGCCCAGCGGAAGGCGTTCTCCTCGATCGAGTTCGCGCCGTGCGCGAGTTCGATGCGCATGGTGCTCAGCAGGCCGATCGAACAGAACACCAGGATCAGCGTGAGCGGGGTGTTGCGGAAGATCGTCACGTACGCCGTGCCGACCCAGCGCGCCACCGGCACCGGCGACACCCGCATGGCGGCGACGAGGGTGCCGAGGATCAGCGCGCCGATCGCCGACAACACGGTCAATTTGATGGTCATCCAGAACGCGTCGAGCAGTTCGGAGTCGTATCTGGAGATCAGGTCGAACACGGCGGACGTGCTCCTCGCGGTGTCAGGGAATCAGGATCGATTCAGTACCGGTCGACGCTGGGCGGCGCCGGAACCTGGAAACCCGTTCCGGCGAAATCCTTTTCGAGGGTCGACTTCCAGGTGCCGTCGTTGATCATCGCCTCGATCGCGTCGTTGATCTTGTCGCGCGAGTCCTTGTCGCCCTTCTTGACGCCGATGCCGTACTTCTCGGTGGTGAACGGCTTGTTGACCAGCTTCAGCTGACCCGGCGACTGCGCGGCGTATCCGGCGAGGATGACGTTGTCGGTGCTGACCGCGTCCATCGCGCCCGACTTCAGCGCCTCGATGCACAGCGAGTAGGTGTCGTAGGTCTGGAGCTGGGCGTCCTTGTAGTTCTTGTCCAGGTTCTGCGCGGGGGTCGAACCCTTCACCGAGCACACCTTCTTGCCCTTGAGCGAATCCGGGCCGGTGATGTCGGTATTGTCGGCGCGCACGAGCAGATCCTGGCCCGCGACGTAGTAGGGGCCCGCGAAGTCGACCTTCTCCTTGCGCTGATCGGTGATCGAATACGTGGCCACGATGAAGTCCACCTGCCCGTTCTGGATCAACGTCTCCCGCTGCGCCGACGGCGCCTCCTTGAACGTGATGTTCTCCGGCTTCACCCCCAGCTTGCCCGCGACATACGTGGCGACGTCGACGTCGAATCCGGAGAACGAGCCGTTCTTGTCGCGCAGGCCCAGGCCGGGCTGGTCGAATTTGATGCCGACGGTGAGTTTGCCGTCGGCGGCGTGCTGGGCCGCGGTCTTGTCGCTGCCGCCGCCGCAGCCGCTGGCCACCGCCGCGAGGGCGAGCGCGCCGATTCCGAGGCGCAGTGCGCGAGTGATCCTCATCGAATTCCTTCTCTCTGGTGCGTGTGGGAGATGATCGTCACCGATCAGTGGCTCAAGATCTTGCCCAAGAAATCCTTGGCGCGCTCCGAACTCGGTGCGGTGAAGAAGGTTTCGGGCTCGGCGTCCTCGACGATCTGGCCGTCGGCCATGAACAGCACGCGGTCCCCGGCGCGGCGGGCGAAGCCCATCTCGTGGGTGACCACGAGCATGGTCATGCCGTCCTTGGCCAGTTGGACCATCACCTCGAGCACCTCGTTGACCATCTCCGGGTCCAGCGCGGAGGTGGGCTCGTCGAACAGCATGACCTTCGGATTCATCGCCAGCGCCCGCGCGATCGCCACCCGCTGCTGCTGGCCGCCGGACAGCTGCGCCGGATACTTCTCGGCCTGGTTCGCGATGCCGACGCGTTCGAGCAGTTGCATCGCCGTCTCGCGCGCCTTCTTCTTATCGATGCGGCGCACCTTGATCGGCGCCAGCATGACGTTCTCCAGAATCGTCTTGTGCGCGAACAGGTTGAACTGCTGGAACACCATGCCGACATCGGCGCGGAGTTTGGCCAGCGCGCGGCCCTCCGCGGGGAGTTCCACCCCGTCGACGGCGATCGTGCCGGAGTCGATCGGCTCGAGCCGATTGATGGTGCGGCACAGCGTCGATTTGCCGGAACCGGAGGGCCCCAGCACGATCACCACCTGCCCCTTGGGCACCTCGAGATTGATGTCCCGCAGCACGTGCAGAGCGCCGAAGTGCTTGTCCACCTTGCGCATCGCGATCATCGGCGGTGCGGCGGCGGTCGCGGTCGGGCTCACAGCGGTGTCGGTGCCGGGTGTCGCGTCGGCAGCATCGGTCATGGGGACGACCTTAAGGCGAAAATGCGGACAATGCGCAACTTTGCGAAACGCGTCGAAGCAGCGCCGATAACGATTAACCGAACCTTGACATTGGTGATGGGTATCACCGCGGGTCCCGGACGGGGGTGGAAAAGCGCTTCCGGGCAACCGATACCCTGGACGGGTGAATTCTGCTGTGCGGCTCGAGGAAGGTTCGGCGATCGCGGGGCCGGCGCGCACCTACGAGGTCCGCACCTACGGCTGTCAGATGAACGTACACGACTCCGAGCGCCTGTCCGGCCTGCTCGAGGACGCGGGTTACGTCAAGGCCGATCCCGGCGCGACCGCCGATCTGGTCGTGTTCAACACCTGCGCGGTGCGCGAGAACGCCGACAACAAGCTCTACGGCACGCTGGGTCATCTGGCCCCGATCAAGGCCGAGCGGCCCGGCATGCAGATCGCGGTCGGCGGCTGCCTGGCCCAGAAGGACCGCGATACCGTCGTGCGCAAGGCGCCCTGGGTGGACGTGGTGTTCGGCACCCACAACCTGGGTTCGCTGCCGGTGTTGCTCGAACGCGCCCGGCACAACGAACAGGCCCAGGTCGAGATCCTCGAATCGCTCGAGGCGTTCCCCTCCACGCTGCCCGCCCGGCGCGAGTCGGCCTACGCGGGCTGGGTCTCGATCTCGGTGGGCTGCAACAACACCTGCACGTTCTGCATCGTGCCCGCCCTGCGCGGCAAGGAGATCGACCGCCGCCCCGGCGATGTGCTCGCCGAGGTGCGGGCCCTGGTCGAACAGGGTGTGCTGGAGGTGACGCTGCTCGGGCAGAACGTGAACGCCTACGGGGTCAACTTCGCCGATCCGGACGACCCGCGCGACCGCGGCGCCTTCGCCCGGCTGCTGCGCGCCTGCGGCGATATCGACGGGCTCGAGCGGGTGCGCTTCACCTCGCCGCATCCGGCCGAGTTCACCGACGACGTGATCGAGGCGATGGCCGAGACCCCGAACGTCTGCCCGCAGCTGCACATGCCGTTGCAGTCGGGGTCGGACCGCGTGCTCAAGGCCATGCGGCGGTCCTACCGCAAGTCCCGCTACCTCGGCATCATCGACAAGGTCCGGGCGGCCATGCCGCACGCGGCGATCACCACCGACATCATCGTCGGCTTCCCGGGCGAGACCGAGGAGGACTTCCAGGAGACCCTCGACGTGGTCCGGCAGGCGCGGTTCACCAGCGCGTTCACCTTCCAGTACTCGATCCGGCCGGGCACCCCCGCGGCGACCATGCCCGATCAGGTGCCCAAGGAGGTCGTGCGGGAACGCTACGACCGGCTCGTCGCCCTGCAGGAAGAGATCTCGCTCGACGCCAATCGCGCGCTGCTCGGCCGCGAGGTCGAACTGCTGGTCGCCGAGGGCGCGGGCAAGAAGAACGCCGCGACCGCGCGCATGAGCGGCCGGGCGCGCGACGGCCGCCTGGTGCATTTCCGCCCGCCCGCGGACAACACGATCCGGCCCGGTGACATCGTCACGGTCGAGATCACCGGCGCCGCACCGCATCACCTCATCGCCGACGCGCCGATCCGCACCCATCGCCGCACCCGCGCGGGCGACGCGCACGAGCGCGGCAGCACGCCCAAGACCGCGCCCATCGGTGTGGGACTGGGCATTCCGCGCATCGGCGCGCCCGAGCCCGTCGCGGTCGCGGCGTCGGCGTGCGGCTGCGACGCATGAGCACGCGACGACGGAGGCGGTGACCGGCGATGGTCGACGATGACAAAAGCCAAGGGGCACAAGGCGATCCGAACGAGGAGCAGATGAATCCGGCCGAGACCCGAACCTTCGAGCAGTACCACGACGAACTGGAGGCGGTCGAGCGCCGGATCGCCGGGGAGATCGATCCCGGCCACCGCGCGATGGTGGTGGCGGGCGCGGTGTTCGTGCTGTTGCTGTCGCTGGTGCTGCCGCACGCGGGCGGGGCGCGCGGACTCGATGTGGTGCTCTACGACCACGCCGCCCAGGTCGAGCACATCGGCCTGCCCTCGCGCGTATTCGGTTGGATCGTGGTCGTGTTCGGCATCGGCTTCTCCTCGCTCGCCCTGCTCACCCGGCGCTGGGCGCTGGCCTGGATCGCGGTCGCCGGATCGGCCATCGGCAGCGTGTTCGGCGTGCTGTCGATCTGGCATCGGCAGACCCCGGGCCTGGGTGACTACCGGGGTGCCGGACCGGGCATCGGCCTGATCCTGGCGACGCTGGCGATCGTCGTGCTGACCTTCCACTGGATCAAGGTGGTGTGGAGCCGCACCACGCTGCACCTGCAAGCCGAAGAACAGCGCCGGGTCGCCGCCGCCGAGGCGGAGGAGAAGCACCGCCGGTGGCTGCGCGGGGAGACCGAGGAGTAGCTCAGCCCGCGCGGCGCAGCGCGACCACGGGAATGGTGCGGGAGGTCTTCGCCTCGTGATCGGCGAAGAACGGGTACAGCTCCTTGATCTGTCGCCAGACCCGTTCCCGCTCCTCGCCGCGCAGGGATTCGGCTGTGGCGGAATAGGTTTCGTCGCCGACTTCGACCGTGACGTTCGGATCGGCCGCCAGGTTCAGATACCAGTCCGGGTGCCGGGGCGCGCCGATATTCGACGCGATCACCAGCACCCGATCGCCGTCGGGATGGAACATCATGGGCGTGGTGTAGGGCCGACCCGACCTGCGGCCGGTGGTGGTGAGCAGCAGCAGGCGATCGCGGTGCATGCCCTCGATCTCCCCGCCCGCGCGGAACTGCTCGATCACCCGGCGATTGGTCTCGCGCACGTCCATGGCTCTCCTCAGCGCTGGCTGACCGCGCCCTCGGCGGCCTCGGCCCATTCCCGCCACTGCTTGGCCTGCTCGAGGGCCTTTTCCGCGTCGCGGGTGCGGCCCGCCGCCTGGGCCTTCGCGGCCTGTTCCTCGAATTGCGCCACGCGCTCGCGGAATTGGGCCGCGCGGGCCATGGCCTCGGGATCGGTGCGCCGCCACTGGGCGTCGGCGGCCTCGCGCACCCGCTTCTCGATCGAGCGCAGGCGGCCCTCGAGTTCCTGCATCCGCTCGCGCGGCACCTTGCCCAGCGCGTCCCACTTCTCTTGCAGCTCACGCAGAGTCGCGCGGGCGGAGTCGAGATCGGCGTCCGGATCGATGCGGTCGGCGTAGGCGCGCAGCAGTTCCTCCTTGGCCGCGGCGTTGTGCTCGAATTCGGCGTCGCGTTCGGAGGCGGCGGCGTTGCGGGCGGCGAAGAACACGTCCTGCGCGCTCTTGAAGCGCCGCCACAGCTGCTCGTCGGCCTCGCGCGGGGCCCGGCCCGCGGCCTTCCACTCGGCCAGCATGTCGCGGAAGGTCGCGGCCGTGCCCGCCCAGTCGGTCGAGCCGGACAGCTCCTCCGCGCGCACGCAGAGTTCCTCCTTGCGCGTCTTGGCCGCGGCGCGCTCGCGATCGAGCTCGGCGAAGTGCGCGCCCCGGCGGCGGTTGAACGACTCCCGCGCCTTGGAGAAACGCCGCCACAGCGCGTCGTCGACCTTGCGGTCCACGCCGCGGATCGTCTTCCACTCGTCGAGGATCTCGCGCAGCCGATCGCCCGCGACCTTCCACTGCGTGGACTCGGCCGCGATCTGCTCGGCCTCCGCGCAGAGCGCCTCCTTGCGCTCGGTCTGCTCGTGGCGGGTGCGCTCCTTCTCCTCCTTGGCGTGCGCGGCCGCCTCGTCGGAGTGTTCGATGATCGCCCGCAGCCGCTGGTGCAGGCCGTCGATATCGCCGATGACCGCCGCGGTCGGCAGCGAGTCGGCGAGCGCCATGGCGGCGTTCTTCGTCTTGCGCGCGTCGGTTCCGGCGGCGAGCCGGGCCTCGAGCAACGCGACCTCGGTGGCCAGATCGTCGAAGCGACGGCCGAAGTGGGCCAGGCCCTCGGCGGCGTCCCCGGCCTGCCACGACCCGATGATCCGCTCACCCTCGGCGGTCTTGACCCACGCGGTACCGTCCTCGTCCACGCGACCCCAGCGGCTCGGATCGCTGACCGTCGGCACCACCACCGGATGCGGATGTTCTGCCGGGGCCGGGCCGGGAACAGGTTTGACCGCGTGCGGCTTGGGGGTATCAGGCTTACGGGACCCCGGTTTCGGGGCGCCCGGCTTGCGCGCGGGGCCGGGCGTCGGACGGGTCGCGGCGGAGTTGCTGGACCGCTGCGCCGTGCCGGTGTCCGCCTGGGTGGCCTTCTCGGTTCCGCTGTTCTCGGTCATCGCTCCTCGTCCCTGCCGCGCGTCACGGCTGCCTGGTTACGCCCTAGCTCATCCCATTCAACCAGCCAAGAGGCAGATTTGCCGTGTCTTGTCGCCGGTGGCGTGACGGAACCGGTTGCTGGGATCGGTGAAATATACCGGGAAGTGCGGCGATACGGGTTGCGGATTCGATGGCGAGCGGGCTTTCCGGAGCGGGTCGTGACCGGGCCGTAGCCTGGGAAAACTGATCGGTCGACCATCTTGTGGCGGGCTCGGAACACGACGTTTGCCCAATTGTTACGGGCGGTGGGGGAGGGGAACTTTCGGGCGTTCGGAGGGGTCGCGGCCGGTCCGGGGTGATATCGCGATTGCGGCGGTAGCGGATCGATTGCCCTAGCCCCTTTCCTTCCATACGGAGCCGTCGACCCGTCGGACGTGAATCGGCTTGCGGGGCAACGTCGTTCGAGCCGCCCTTCGAGAGCCGACCGGTCGGTGCGAACGCCCCGGCTCCGCGTTCGGCGCGCCCGCTACGGTTGACCCTGTGTTCCGTCTCGCCGTGCTGATCCCCTCGCCGCCCGTGCTGGTCCCCGAACTGTGCGGCGGGGACCCCACGGCGGATTCGGACCACGCGGCGGCGAGCGTGCCCGAGCTGCGCGCGGCCGTGCTCTCGGCCGCGGGCACGCTCGCGGGGGAGGCTGAGCACTGGACGATCGTGGGCACCGGGGAGCGTGCGCGCATCCTCGGCCCCGACGCCGCGGGCACCTTCCGGGGCTTCGGCGCCGACGTGTGGGTGGGGTTGTCCGAATCCGCCCTGGCCGGTTCCGAATTCGACCCCGAACTGCCCCTCGCCGCGCTGATCGGCGGCTGGATCCGCAGCCGGGTCGCTCCCGGTGCGACGGCCGACGCCCGGATCCTCGCGGCCGACACACCCATCGAGACATGCCTCGACCAAGGCGCGGCGCTGCGCGCGGAACTGGACGCCCGCCCCGAGAAGTGCGGCGTGCTCGTCGTCGCCGACGGCGCGGCCACCCTGTCCCTCGCCGCCCCCGGCTATCTGCACCCCCGCGCGGGGGAGGTGCAACAGGGCATCGACCGGGCGCTCTCGGCCGGAGACCGGGAGGCGTTGGCGGCGCTGGACGCGGACCTGTGCGCCGAACTCGACGTCTCCGGCCGCGCCGCCCACCAGCTCCTCGCGGGCCTGTTCGACTCGGCGCCCCGGGTTGAAACCCGGTACAGCGCAGCACCTTTCGGCGTCGGATATCACGTGAGCGTCTGGCGCCCGGACGGCGACGCGTGACCACGCCCGTCGCCGTGATCGGCCCGACCGCCACCGGGAAATCCGATCTGGCCCTGGATCTGGCGCAGCGCCTGAACGGCGAGATCGTCAATATCGACGCGATGCAGCTCTACCGCGGCATGGACATCGGCACCGCCAAACTGCCCCTCGCGCAACGCCGCGGCATCCCGCACCATCAGCTCGACGTCCTCGACGTCACCGAGACCGCCACCGTCGCCGCATACCAGACCGCCGCCCGCGCCGACGTCGAGGCGATCCTCGCCCGGGGCCGCACCCCGGTCATCGTCGGCGGCTCGATGATGTATGTCCAAGCGCTGCTGGACGATTGGGACTTCCCCGCCACCGACCCGGACGTGCGCGCGAAATGGGAGACCCTGCTGGCCGAGCGGGGCGTGGCCGCCGTGCACGCCGCGCTGCGGTCCGCCGATCCGGTCGCCGCCGAGACCATCCTGCCCACCGACGGTCGCCGCATGGTGCGCGCGCTCGAGGTGGTGGAGCTGACCGGCCGCCCGTTCGCCGCCTCCCAGCCCGGCCGCGGCCGCCCGCGCTGGGACGCGCTGATCCTCGGCGTCGACCGCGACACCGCCGAACTCGACGCCCGCATCGAGGCCCGCACCGCGAAGATGTTCGCCGACGGACTCGTCGACGAGGTGCGCGCGCTGATCGACCGCGGCCTGCGCGATGGGCAGACCGCGCGCCGCGCCATCGGATACGCACAAGTCCTCGCCTACCTCGACAACGAATACGACCTGACACATGCGCGGGAGCGCACCCTCATCGGCACCCGCCGCTACGTGCGCCGGCAACGGTCCTGGTTCCGCCGCGACCCGCGGGTGCGATGGGTCGACGGCGCCGATCCCAGGCTGACGGAGACGGCGCTGGCGCTGGTGCGCGCCCACGCGCCCGGCGACGATCAGGAACGAATCCGGCAGTGACGACCCGTAACGCGACGGTCGGGGAGTGGCGGGCGCTGCTCACCCACCGCGCCGCCCGCCACCACGACGGCCGCTTCCTCGTGCACGGCCGCGCCGCCATCACCGCGGCCGTCGCCAACGACTGGCCGATCGAGGCCCTGCTGTACCGTCTCGGTGCGCCCGAACCGCCCGCCTGGGCGCGGGAGCTGCTCGACCGCCGGCCCGGGAATTCCGCGAGCGGCAGGCCGCGCGCGGCACGCCCACCCGCCTCGTCGGTGTCGTCGCCGCGCACGAGGAGCCCGCGGCGCGGCCGGTGTTCGAGCACGACTTCTCGGATGCGACGATCATCGTGATCGGCGACGGGACGCCCTCGCCGCCCCGTGCGTCGCCTCGATCGCCCTGTACGAAATTCTGCGGCAGCGCCGGACGTTGTGAACGGGAGTCATGGACCGAGACATCGAATTCAGCAAGGGGCACGGCACCCAGAACGACTTCGTCGTGTTGCCCGATCCCGAGGCCGCCCTCGACCTGTCCGCGAATCGCGTTGCGGCCCTGTGTGATCGGCGGCGCGGCCTCGGCGCGGACGGGGTGCTGCGGGTGGCGCGCGCCGACGCGCTGCTCCGGGCCGGGGTGCTGGCCGAACTGCCCGCGGGCGTCTCCGGCGACGACTGGTTCATGGACTACCGCAACGCCGACGGTTCCATCGCCGAGATGTGCGGCAACGGCGTCCGGGTCTTCGCGCACTACCTCGCCGCGCACGGCTGGGAGAAGCGCCCCGAATTCGTCGTCGGCAGCCGCGCCGGGGCCCGGCCCGTCACCGTGCACGGCTACGACGGCGTGGCGGGCGATGTCACCGTCGCCATGGGCACGGTCCGCTCGCTGGGTGAGTCGACCGCCACCATCGGCGGCCGCGCGCTCTCCGGACTCGGCATCGATGTCGGCAATCCCCACCTGGCCTGCGTCGCCGCCGACCTCACCCCGGCCACGCTCGCGAATCTCGACCTGACGGTCCCGCCCGGCTACGACCCCGAACTCTTCGCCCAGGGCGTCAATATCGAGATCCTCACCCCCCTCGACGCCACCCGCTCGGTCGACATGCGCGTCTACGAACGCGGTGTCGGCGAAACCCGTTCCTGCGGAACGGGAACCGTCGCCGCCGCCAGCGCCGCCCTCGCCGCCGAGGGCTTCGACCTCGCCACCGACGAGGGCGAGGTGCGGGTCCGGGTGCCGGGCGGCGAGGTGACCGTCCGCCTCGCCGACGGCGCGGCCTGGCTGCGCGGCCCCTCGGCGCTCGTGGCCACCGGCCGGATCGCCGGCGAGTGGTGGGCAGGGCTCTGAGCGGCGTCCCCGCGCCACGCCGGAAATAACTCACGTGCGTCCCGTCGTTGGAACGTGGGACCATGGAGGTGTATGAGGAAATCAGAGACGTACGAGTTCACGCCCATCGATGAGCTCGATCACGAGGAGCGCGGCAACGGCTGGCAGCCGGAGCCGACGCTGGGGGAGTTGCAGCTGGACGAACGCAGCGCCTTGCGGCGCGTCGCGGGTCTGTCCACCGAACTCACCGATATCACCGAGGTCGAATACCGGCAGCTGCGCCTCGAGCGCGTCGTGCTCGTCGGTGTGTGGACCGAGGGCAGCGCGGCGCAGGCCGAGGCCAGCATGGCCGAACTCGCCGCCCTGGCCGAGACCGCGGGCTCGCAGGTGCTGGACGCGTTGATCCAGCGGCGCGACAAGCCCGATCCGGCCACCTACATCGGCTCGGGCAAGGCCGACGAACTGCGCGGCGTGGTGCTCGAGTCCGGCGCCGACACCGTCATCTGCGACGGTGAACTGACCCCCGCGCAGCTGACCGCGCTGGAGAAGGTCGTCAAGGTGAAGGTCGTCGACCGCACCGCGCTCATCCTGGACATCTTCGCCCAGCACGCCACCTCGCGCGAGGGCAAGGCCCAGGTCTCGCTCGCCCAGATGGAGTACATGATGCCGCGCCTGCGTGGCTGGGGTGAGTCGATGTCCCGGCAGGCCGGTGGTCGCGCGGGCGGCAGCGGCGGGGGTGTGGGTCTGCGCGGACCCGGTGAGACCAAGATCGAAACGGATCGTCGCCGGATTCGCGAGCGCATGGCCAAACTGCGCCGCGAGATCAAGGAGATGAAGACCGCCCGCGACACCAAGCGGGCCCGCCGCGACGCCAGCGGCATCCCCTCGGTCGCGATCGTCGGCTATACCAACGCGGGTAAGTCCAGTCTGATGAACGCGCTCACCGGCGCGGGTCTGCTGGTGCAGAACGCGCTGTTCGCCACCCTCGATCCGACCACCCGCCGGGCCGCCCTCGAGGACGGCCGAGAGGTCGTGTTCACCGACACGGTCGGCTTCGTCCGGCACCTGCCCACCCAGCTGGTCGAGGCGTTCCGGTCCACCCTGGAGGAGGTCACCGGCGCCGATCTGCTGCTGCACGTCGTCGACGGCTCCGACCCGCTGCCCGAACAGCAGATCAAGGCGGTGCGCGAGGTCGTCACCGACGTCCTGCGCGAATCCGACGCGCCCGCCCCGCCGGAACTGTTGGTGGTCAACAAGATCGACGCACTGCCGCCGACCGAACTGGCGCACCTGCGCGCCCAACTGCCCGGCGCGATCTTCGTCTCCGCCCGCACCGGACAGGGCCTCGACGAACTCCGCGACCGCCTCGCCGAATTCCTGAGCACCCTCGACATGGAGGTCAGCGTCCTCCTGCCCTACACCCGCGGCGACCTCCTCGCCCGAGTCCACTCCGACGGCCGCATCCTGGAGTCCACCCACGAGGAGGGCGGCACCCGAGTCCGAGCCCGGGTACCCCGTGCATTGGTCGGGCCGCTGTCGCAGTACGCGTTCGCGGGTAGCGACGGGGGACATCGGACCGACTGACCGTCGAGTCCGGCCCTCCCTCGCTGCGCTCGGGAACATAGGGTGGGGTCCGTTCGCGAACAGGGTGGTCCCGCGTACCAGGCGGCATGTGTTCGGGAACCAGGGCGTACCTGCTCATATAACGGGGCCCCGTGGACCCTCGTTAGGATGGCGGTTTCGGGAACGCTTGCAGGGAGGGTGCTCTTGTCCGGGAACGTGTCCATGCCCGCGCCGTTGAGTGACGGGGCGCCGATGCACATGTCGTGGGGGGATGTCGAACGGCTGGTGGCCGATGCGCTGGCGGCGCCCGTGCGGGCGTGGAACAGTCCGCGGTTTCACGGGCTGGACAACATTCCGGAGACGGGGCCGGTGCTGCTCGTCGGCAACCACACGCTGCTCGGCGGGATCGATGCGCCGCTGCTGGTGCACGAGATCTGGCTTCGCCGTGGACGTTTGGTGCGCGGATTGGCCGAGAACGTGCTCATGCGGCTCGGTCCGGTGCGCGCCTTCGTGCATCGGCTGGGCAGCGTGCGCGGCACCCGGGAGAACTGCCGCACCCTGCTGGCCAACGGCGAGGCGGTCATCGTCTTCCCCGGCGGCGGCCGGGAGGCCATGGGCCGCAAGGACGAGAAGTACGCGCTGCGCTGGGAGGGCCGAACGGGCTTCGCGCGCATGGCGATCGAGGCCGGGGTGCCCATCCTGCCGGTCGCGATGATCGGCGCCGACGACGTCTTCGATGTCGTCTTCGACGGCGACCATCCGCTCATGTGGCCGCTGCGCCGGACCGTCGAGGCGCTCGGCATCCGCCGCGAACTGACCCCGCCCCTCATGCGCGGCGTCGGCCCCACCTGGATCCCGCGGCCCGAGCGGTTCTACTACTCCATCGGCGAGGCCATCGAGACCACCCCCTGGCGCGACGCGCCCGATCTCGACGCGGCCGCCGCCGAATTGCAAACGGTGGTTCGCAAGGGGCTCGAGGAGGAGCTGCGCTTCCTGCTCGACGAACGCGACCGCGACTCCGGCCGCACCCTGTGGGGTCGCGTGCGGGCCGCGCTGCCCCGCTGAGGTTTACGGGGGTTCAGGTCCGCGTCCTTCGGCGAAGACCCCGAAGCGGCAGAGGTGAGGACCGTTTTACGGGGTCTGAAGTGAACCACGATTCCCTTCCCGGTACCGTATGTGGCACAGGCTGTGTGCCGATGTGGTCACTAGGAGGTCAGCGTGGAGCGCACCCTTTTCGAACCCGAACACGAGCTGTTCCGGGAGTCGTTCCGTAAGTTTCTCGAGCAGCACGTGGCGCCGCACCACGCGAAGTGGGAAGAGCAGGGCATCGTCGATCGGGACGTCTGGCTGGAGGCGGGCAAGCAGGGCTTCCTCGGCATGGCCGTGCCGGAGGAGTACGGCGGCGGGGGTGTGAAGGACTTCCGCTACAACGCGGTCGTCACCGAGGAGGTGACCCGCGCGCAGTACTCGGGCCTCGGCTTCGGCCTGCACAACGACGTCATCGCACCGTACCTGCTGGAGCTGGCGAACGAGGAGCAGAAGCGGCGCTGGCTGCCCGGCTTCTGCGCCGGGGAGATCATCACCGCCATCGCCATGACCGAACCCGGCACCGGCTCGGATCTCCAGGGCATCAAGACCCGCGCCGTGCGCGACGGCGACGACTGGGTTCTCAACGGCGCCAAAACCTTCATCACCAACGGCATCAACTCCGACATCGTGATCGTGGTCGCCCAGACCGATCCGGAGAAGGGCGCGCTGGGCTTCTCGCTGCTGGTCGTCGAGCGCGGCATGCCCGGATTCGAGCGCGGCCGCAACCTGGACAAGATCGGCCTCAAGGCCCAGGACACCGCCGAGCTGAGCTTCACCGACGTCCGCGTCCCCGGCAAGAACCTGCTCGGCACCGAGGGCCAGGGCTTCATCCACCTGATGCAGAACCTCCCGCAGGAGCGCCTGTCCATCGCCGTCATGGCCGCCGCCGCCATGGAGGGCTGCCTGGACATGACGATGCAGTACGTCCGCGACCGCAAGGCGTTCGGCAAACCCATTGGCGCCCAACAGAACACCCGCTTCGTCCTCGCGGAGCTCGCCACCAAGACCACCGCCGTCCGCGTCTTCGTCGACCGCTGCATCGAACTCCTCAACCAGGAGAAGCTCACCGCCGAAGAGGCCGCCATGGCCAAATGGTGGAGCACCGAGGAACAACTCGACCTCATCTCCCGCTGCCTCCAACTCCACGGCGGCTACGGCTACATGCGCGAATACCCCATCGCCAAGGCCTACATGGACGCCCGAGTCCAAACCATCTACGGCGGCACCACCGAAATCATGAAAGAAATCATCGGCCGCTCCCTCAAACTCGCCTGACACCCCCAGGTCTACGAACCCAGCCGCACCCTTTATTCGAATCCGCACCCCTTGTAGAGCCCTGCAAGGGGTGCGTTTGCGAATAAAGGGTGCGGCTGGGGTGCCTTACCAGCGGAGCATGGGGGCGGGGTGGAGGGGGTGGCGGAGGGCGTGGTGGAGGAGGCCCCTCGTGAGCCAGCGGTGGAAGCCTCGGTAGGGGAGGGCTTCGGTGACGGCTCGGACGGCGGGGCGGGGGAGTCCGGCTCGGAGGACGCCTCGGGAGACGTCGACGAGGTCGGCCCGGCGGAAGGTCTCCGCCTCGCGGTCGGGGACCGGGCGCAGCGAATGGTGCTGGAGCACCAGGGTTTTCGCGTGCGTCGGGTCGTCGATGCCGACCTCGGCGGCCAGCTCGTCGAGCAGGGCCGCCGACGGGCCCAGGTAGTCGAACGTGCCCGCCGTCCAGATGCCCAGATCGTGCACCGTCCACGCCAGCGCCGCCTGCTCGGACACCGGGTGCCCGAGCAGCAGCGTCTGGTAGTTCAGGCACCGCAGCACATGGTTGCGGTAGACCGGGGCGTCGTCGGCGAGCGCGTCGGCGTAGCGGGGCAGGATCCCATCGACCACCGGGTGCTCGGTGAGTACCGTGCCCATGGCTCAGACGCTGAACGCGAAGGTCGCGGGCGGGGCGTCGTCGCCGGTCTTCCCGTCGTAGCTCAGGACGTAATTGCCGGTGCCGGGCGCGGGGACCACGAACACCACGTAGTTGCCGGGCTTGTCGATGGTCTGATTCTTCTCCGGCAGTTCGTTGACGGGGCTGCGGTTGTCGGCGACCAGCGACTGCCCGTCGGGGGTCTGCACGCTGAAGAAGTTCTCGAAGACATTCATCCCGCCAGCCGGAACACCCGGTCCGCCAACGATTTTCACGTGCAGCGCGAGCTCGTACTTGCCACGCTCGCCGCGCACGTAGCTGGGCGAGAGCTTCCCGTCGGTGACCTCGATCGTGATCTGCCCCTGGGTCAGCTTGCCGGAGATCGGCAGCACCCGCGGCTGCACGCTGTCCACCTTGCCCGCGGCGGCGAGCGGGATCTTGGTCTGGTTGTCGGACGACTGCCCGTACACCACGGTGATCGAATCCAGTACCTGATCCACGTTCGCCCCGGACTTCAGCGAGGTGGTCACCGTCCCGGTGGCCGTGCCCTTCCCGGGCACGGTCGGCGAATCGAAGATGGCGCCGCTGTCGGTCCGATCCCCGACCTGGAGGAAACCGTTGTCCACGGTCTTGTTCTCGGTGCCGGTGTTCTTGTAGCTGACGTCGATGACCAGCCGCGCCCCGCCCAGCTGATCGGTGACGGTGGCCTTGGTCACGGTGATGTCGAAGCCCTCGAACCACCCCGTCTTGCCGATCGTCCGCACCGGCTGCCCCGCGGTCGGCGAGCCGCTGGCGGGCGCGCCCGCGACGCTGCTCGGCGCCGACACCGAGGACGACACCGCCTTACCCTTCACATCGTCGTCGTTGCATCCGGTGACGAGCAGCGCGGTCATCCCCAGCACCGCCGACGCGGCGACCGCCGTCACAACCCGCGAACCCCGTGTATTCGATCGCACAATTCCTCCTGAAGTCCCCGCCAAAGCGCGGGTCGCACAGGTGAATCCGTGTGCGCCGAACTCACGTTAACCGTTGCGCGCGGTTCGCGGGCCGCTTGTCTTCCCCCCTGAACCCGCCCGTTGCGCGTCCCTGCCCCCCGCATCGTGACGATCAGGCACCGCCCCCAGCGATTCGACCGCAACCGAACGGGTACCTCCCGATCGAAGTGGGTGACCGCTGCCCGCGTATCGGATGGAGGATTTCGGATGACGGTCGACGTCGCACCGGTGACACTGGCGCTGCCCACCCCGCGCGGCGAACTGTCCGAGGCGGTGACGGACCTGCTGCGCGGCGCCACCGACCACGTGGATGTGCCTGTGGCCCAGGCGGATCCGTACGGCGAGGACCTGCACCTGGCCCTGCACACCTGCTACGAACTGCACTACCAGGGATTCACCGCCGTCGATCCCGACCTGGAGTGGGATCCGCGGCTGCTGACCTGGCGCGCCCGGCTCGAGCGGCGCTTCCTCGACGCCCTGCGCGCGGACGTCGCGGGCGGCGCCGACCTCGAGGCCGAACTGGGGCAACTGCTCGTCGAACCGATCGAGGCCACCGGCGTCGGCGCGTTCCTGCGCGACGAGGGCGAGTGGTGGCACATGCGCGAGTACTTCGCGCACCGCTCGATCTACCACCTCAAGGAGGCCGACCCCTACGCGTGGGCGATCCCGCGCCTGCGCGGCCAGGCCAAGGCCGCCCTCGTCGCCGTCGAATTCGACGAGTACGGGGGCGGGCGCGGCGATCGCGTGCACGCGCGGCTGTTCGCGGATCTGCTCGACGGCGCCGGACTGAACTCGGACTACCTGCACTACCTCGACGTCGTCCCCGCGCCCATGCTGGCCCTGGTCAACATGATGTCGCTGTTCGGCCTGCACCGGCGCTGGCGCGGCGCGCTCGTCGGCCACTTCGCCACGGTCGAGATCACCTCCTCGCCCGCGTCGCGCCGCATGGTCGAGGCCCTGACCCGGCTCGACGCCGACCCGGCGTGCGTGTCGTTCTACACCGAGCACATCGAGGCCGACGCCGTCCACGAACAGATCATGCGCCGCGACGTCATCGCCGACCTGCTCACCCGCGAACCCGACCTCACCGCATCCGTCGTCCTCGGCATCCAGGTCACCAACCTGCTCGAGACCCGCATCGAACAGCATGTGCTGCACGACAGCTGGCGCTCCGGCAAGAGTTCCCTCCTGGCCCCCGGCCTGAATCACGACGGATAACTTCCGGCATTCGGGTTATCCGGGCGGTGTGATCATCTTTCGCCCACCGGGGGTTTACCGGCCACAGGACGACACGGAGCTGTTGATTCGGGCCATGACCACCGCACCCGTCCCCCGCGGCGGCACGGTTCTGGAGGTCTGCACCGGTTCGGGCGCGGTGGCCATCGCGGCCGCGAAGGCGGGGGCCGGACGGGTGGTGGCGGTGGATGTGGCGCGCCGGGCCGCGTTCGCCGCGCGGTTCAACAGCCGCGTGCGCCGGGCGTCGATCGAGGTGCGGCACGGCGACTTCACCGAGGTGATCACTGAACCGGGGTTCGATATGGTCCTGGCGAACCCGCCGTACGTCCCCTGCCCGGACGGTCTTCCCGACTCGGGCCCGGAACGCGCCTGGGACGCGGGCGCGGACGGCCGCGTCGTTCTCGATCGCCTGTGCCTGATGATGCCCCGCCTCCTCAACCACCGGGGCGTGGCGCTGATCGTCCACTCCGGCATCTGCGATACGGGCTTGACCCTGGGACTCCTCCGCGCGGGTGGGCTCAAGGCCGCCGAAGTGGCCCGCGCCACAGTCCCTTTCGGCCCCGTCATGCGGTCGCGCGCCGCCTGGCTGGAATCCGCTGGCCTCATCGAACCCGGCCAGCGTCACGAGGAGCTGGTGGTGATCCGTGCCGACCGAACCCAGCCGTGAGCGCCGCCGCGTCGTCCTCACGAAGGACGGCCCCGCGCTGATCGAGGGGCCCGTCGAATTGGTCCTGGACGACGGAACCGTGGTCATCTCCGATCGATTCGTGGTCGCGTTGTGTCAGTGCAAGCGGTCCAAAGACTTTCCGCTGTGCGACACAAGCCATCGCAAACGCCGTCGCCGCGAATGAGTTCCGCCCCACGCGCGGTTGCGTTTTCGTCAGCGTGGGCCGAGAACACGCCCTAGTCTGGATGGACGATGCTTTTGGCCTTGGCGCTGGGGAGCACATGGAGATCACACAGGTGCTGGGATCGGCACATCGGCGAGGTTGCTTCGAGGACCCGCCGACGTATCGGCGGGCCGTATTCGATGATCTACCCGCGATCGCGCGGATCGAACACGAGGTCTTCGACGAGCCGTACCGATATCTCATGTTGCGGCAACTCTTCGATCTACACGGCTCGGCCTGGGTCGTCTGCGAGTTGAACGGCGCCATCATCGGATACGCGTTGAGCCTCGAAAAGGACCGTCGCGCACTGCTGTTCACATTCGCGATGTCCCCCGAGTTCCGGCACAGAGGCTACGCGAAGGCTCTGCTCGAGGAGGCGCTGGATTGCAGCCGACGGCTCGGCGCCGAGGTCGAATACCTCACGGTATGGCCCGACAACCGCTCCGCGGTCACCTTGTTCGAGAACGCGGGATTCGTTCGGACGAAAGAGGACGCCCGGTATTTCGGCGAGGGCGAACCACGCTATCTGTACGAATTACCGCTCTGCCGTCCCTGACTGCGACGCCCCGCCTCTCACCGTTCGTCGGCCCGTTGCAATTCCGTGGCTGTACGCGACCGATGTGATTACCAGTCGGTCTCGAACGCCTTGTGCCGCAACGCGTCCAGCGTCGCCACCGACACATTGTCCCGTAATCGATCCGTCAGCGTTGTCCACTGCCGGGAGAAGCCGGGTTCGGTCTGGAGGTTCTTCCACAGGGCGCGCATCGTCGGTGGGGTGTGTGCGCCGGGCATCCACAGTCCGGTGAGGTGCTGGAGCAGCGGTCCGAGGATGTCGAGGCGTTCGCGGCTGGTTCCGGCGAATCGGTCGGCCTTCTCCAGGGTCGCGGCCAGGGTTGTCAGCAGCCAGTCGTGGGTCGCGAGATCCTCGCAGAAGCGTTGTGCGGCATCCAGATCCGGCTCCGAACGCAGGGCCAACCGCACGGTTCGGGTGGTGGCGTCGTCCAGTCGCAGCCGCACCGTGGGGGCGACATCACCGCGGACGTGCGCGATCCAGCGCAGCCTGGTCGTGCGCGCGTGGATCGGTGGCGACTGGTCCAGCCGCTCGTCGGCTCGGACGCGGCCGAGCAGCCGCTCGCTGATCGACGCCATGTCCAGGGTGTCCGGTCGGTCGTCGCCGCCGAGATAGCCTTCGGCTAAAGCGTTTTCGGCGGTGGTGCGCTCGGGCAGACGATCGATCACCTCCGTCACCCCCTTCCGGCCGAGGTAGTGCGACCATGTCCGGCGGCGGCGTTCGGCGGCACGCACCACGCGGGTCCGAGCCGAGGATTGCAGCAACCGACCGCCCACCAGCACCACGCGGGTGGCGACCGTGCCGACGATCCGGACGGCGTCCGCGCCCATCGGCAGAGCGCAGTCGACGCCGACGGCCATCGTCGGCGAAATCGCCAGTGTGCCCGGCCTTTCCCGCCACAGCACATCCCGTCCCGGCATCAGGGCCAGCAGTTCTCCGGCCTCGTCGCGGGTCAGCGCGGCCGCTGTCGGCAACAGGCAGGTCCGTATCTCACCGAGTACGACCAGGGGCGCGGGCGACGCCATCGCGGTCACGACCCGTCGAGGAGCAGATGGGCCAAGCGCTCGGAAACAGTGCGGGACACGGTGACCGGGACCTCGTCCTCCGCCCCTCGGCGGACGACCTCGTCCATCACATCGTCGTCCAGATCCAGATGGTCGAGGATCACCCGCACCGCGTGCTCGATGCTGAGGTAGCGCTTGGGCAGCATCGACAATGTCTGGTAGGCGGCGAAGGGCGCCGCCGTCGGAACGAGCTGCACGACCGGCGGCACCTCGTGCCACCGCTTCGGCCACGGCTCACCGGTCCGCCACAGGTACGGATTCACTACGGGCGCACCGTGATAGCGCAACATGCCCAGCCGCATCAATTGCCACACCGCGGCGAGGAACGGGGACGACCATCGGGTCGTAGCCCTTCCGTCGACCATGGTGGTGCTCCACATCTCCACGTCCATGAAGATCGAATGTTCCCGGCGGCCGAACTCCTCCGGCGGCCGATACGTCCGCTCGCGCATGGCCTGCGCCGATTCGCCCTCCGAGGACCGACGGCCGTTGCACAACCACCCCGATTCCGCCGTGGGCGGGCGGCTACCGGTGTCGGATGGCGCGGGTTCGGCCACGATACGGGCGGCCACCATCTCCGCTACGGGAATGGGCTCACTTACGGGCACGCCGTGCGCGAACGGTGAACTTCGAACACAACCTGATTCCCTTGCGAGGTAATCGATTCCGAGACCCGCTCGCCGCGCCGCGCCGAGCAGCTCGGTGATCACCGCCGCCGCATCGGTCTCGGATTGAAAGTAGTCGTCGAGCAGATAGCACGTGCTGACCCGAGCGCCGTTTCCGAATTGGATCCGGGCGGATTCCACGAACGCCGCCACCAGCGGAACGATACGACGGAATTCCCTTTCGACATACGAAGAATCGCCCGAAATGGTGTCGAGGACGAAATGCCCCACCTCGATGGACAGGTGCGACATCGGCACCCCCGCCATCCACGGCTGCTCGGTCGCCTCGACATAGGTCCGCGAGTCGCGCATCAGAGTCTCTCCCAAGTGGCGTGATCGACGAGCCGTCGCGCCGACTCGGCGTAGGCGCGTACGGTCTCGGCGTTGGCGATCCCGCTGTTCACGTCGGCATCGAGCACGATCTGCTCCCGCCACTGCAACACCGGTTCGAATGGGATCATCCCGAGGACCGCGGTCGTGCCGAGACCATTGGCAGAGGCCAATCGTTTCAGACTCGCGTCTTGGTCGCGAATCCACATGCCCTGCACCGGGCAGGGCGCGACCCCGGCATCGGCTACCGCCGTGCGAACACTGCGCAGCGAGCCGAGCAGCGCGTCCCTGTCGTGCCCGACCGCGACGCCGGTGGCGAGCAGCCCGTTCCCGCCGTGCACCAGTCCCGCCGCGGCCAGGATGTGCTGCCGCGTCCACCGATGGAAGACCAGCCACCGGACGATCCGGGTGCGCAGGTCGGGCAGCGCGGTCGTTCGCACGGCGATCTCGAGGGCCGCGGACCGGCCCGCGCTCACATCGATCACCACCACCTCGAACTCCTGATCCAGCGCCACGAGGAATTCACCGCACCGCCGGACCACCGCCTCGTCGCAGGTCAGGAATTCGGCCCCACCCTCGTCCCCGGGCAGCAGCGCCAATCTGCCCGCGCGCGAACCGATTCGGCGCAGCTGGCGGCGATCGGTCGCCGAGCCGACATCGACGCGCTGGACGGTTCCGCTCTCGCCGAGCAGATAGGAATGCACCCCCCGATTCCCCGAAACACCACGCTCGAGCGAGCCGATCTCGAAAAGCGAGCCGGCCGTGGGTGATCCGAGATCGAAGTCGACATAGGCGACATTCGAGCCCGTCAGGCACAGCCGGTAGGCGATATTGCCGCTCGTCACCGAACGCCCGGTGCCGCCCTTGTCGGAGACGGAGAACACCAGCATCACGGTTCGCTTCCGCGTCGCGCGTCCTGCCGGGCATACGCGAGCTCGTCCAGGTCGGTGAGAGCCCGGGTCGCGAGACTGAACGCGGTGCCGGGGCGCTCGTACAGCACCGCGCGGGCACGGTCGAGCGACTGCGCGATCCGGTTGAGCGCGGTCCACTTCGGCGAAAGGTAGTCCTCGCTGATCAGCAGCCGTTCCTGATTGTGCAGATGTTCTGCCTCACTGAGCAATTCGACCGCGCGCATCGTCATGGTCTGCGGCGCGAGCGGCGGTTCCCCGAAACTCGCATAGGCGAGCACCAGGCATTCCATCACCCGCTCGGTCAGGAACCACGACGGAAGATCGTCCCCGAACCCGGTCTCGTCCCACAACCCGGCCGCCGGGCCGTGCCGCAGCATCCGTTGATCGAGATGGTCCATCGCCGCCTCCGCCAGCGCCATGAGCTGATCGCGGGTGTCGACCGTGGTGCGCGACCGCGCGGCCCGGAGGGCGCTCGCGAGCAGCAGCGTGACGAAATCCGGTGCGTACCAGACCATTCGCGGCCCGCCCGTGATCGCCTCGCTGCCCGCCAACGCGATTCGCGCTCCCGGATGCCGCGCGAACGCGGCCGGGTCGTGGTCCGTCGGCCGGCCGGTCACCCGGGCCCGCCGCCCCAGCTGATCGAGCACCGCCACCGCTCGTGCCAGGTCGTCGGTGCTCTCCCGCGCGACCAGATCCCGCACGAGTACGGCCGCCACCGCCAGACTGGAGTACTCCGACTCCTCCCCGTCGGACGTGCGCCACGGAATGTCCTCCAACGGCCACCGGCTCGTACCGAACCGCGCGACGGTCGACCAGTAGCGCTCGGTCAGTTCCAGCCGCAGTCGCAACGCGTCGGCCAGTGTCCGCTGGGCCTCGTCGAGCAGGTCGAGTTCCCGAACGCGTTGCGCGGAGAGATCTCCGATCCCGTCGAGCGCCACCCTCGTGAAGTACAGCGAGGGGCGCGCGGCGGCGTACCCGGGCGTCTCGCCCGCCCGATCGGATACGCCCCAGCTCCAACCGCATTCGAACAGCAGCCGCTCGTCGGCCACATCGGTCTCGGCGCTGCGACCGAGCCGAACCTCGTCGGCGGCCCGCACGCGCAGCTGCTCCAGCCGTCTCGACAGGGCCTCGATGAACTCGTCGCCGGTCGGGTCGCCCTGGTCGAGCATGCTCGTGATGGCGCGCCCGGCATCGGATTTCGGATCCGGGGTGTGCATCACGAAGCCGCGCACCAGCCCCGTCATCGCGGCGGTGAGCCGGATGCGGATGCCGTTCTCGACGGCGTCGATGCGCGGCTCGAGCTCTCGGGCCTCCCGCCGGACCTCACCCGAGACGAATCGCCGGAAACCGTGCAGAAAGCGCAGCCCGGACATGCTCAGGCGCAACGAGATCGAGTACGCGGCGACGGTCTCGACGTCGTACCGTCCGTCGGTCGGCGCGTCATCGCCTTCGATCCGGAGATACCCGCGCGCACCGAAATCCGGCTCGCCGTCGCTCGTGGTGTGCCGAGCGAGGTACTCCTCGAGCAGCCCCACCAGCACGCCGCCGACGCGCACGGGTCCGCCGACGGCGCCCAACGCCCGCGCGACGTCGGGAGCGACGTCATTCGGCCGGTCCAGCGCGAACGCGTCGATCTCGGTCGCCGGATACAACAAGCACAGCAACTGCTCCGCGTCGCTGACCGAATCACTCCCGTACCGACCGCCCCATCGCCATCCGCCGTCGACCCAGCTGTACTCCAGCACCGCTCGCCACAGCTCCGACAACTGTTGCCGCGGCCGCATTCTCATGGCACCCCTCGCCCCGCCCTCCGGTGTCCGCCGGATCTCGACACCAGTGTGCTCCCACGACCCTCGACCCGCCCGGGAAAGCGGAAATCACCACCACCGCAGGATCGGCCCCAACCGCCGCTCCAACTCCGGCGCCACCGACCGCGCGTAACTCGCCGTCAGATGATGTTCGTCGTGATACACCAGCACATTCCCCACCACCACCGGACAAACATCGTTGTCGCAGAACGCGTCCGTGAGATCGAGGGGAAACACATTGGGAAACGCCGCGGCCGGGGCCGCCGCCGGGTCGACCGGGGCCAGCGCGTCGGAGCGCCGCATGCCGCAGCCGGTGGCGGTGCCGCCGTCGGCCAGGCAGTCGATGGCGCGGTAGCGAACCCCGTTGCGGCGCAACCACGGTGTGTCGCGGATGGCGAGGACGTCGAGGCCGCGTTCGGACAGGGCCGACCACACGTCGAGGTAGTCGTTGGGGGTTTCGTCGCCGCCCGCGTCGGCCGGTCGGGTCGCGGTGGTGAAGACCCAGTCGGGGCGTTCGGCGGCGAGCAGGTCGATCACCTCGCGGGACCAGTCGCGGCAGTCGGGGTTGGGTTCGCCCTTGTAGCTGACCTCCTCGGCGAGGGTGAGCGGGCAACCCATCTTCAGGTGGACCAGCAGGCGGAAGCCGTGGCGTTCGGCCAGGGTCTGTAGCGCGGGCATCCAGTGTTCGGCATGGGAGTTGCCGACGACGGCGAGGGTGCGGGCGGCGGTGGTGTCGCCGTAGACGCAGGTGATCACGGCGCGGGTGTTCCAGTCGGCGATGCAGCCGTCGCGGGTGGGCGCGGGGAGTTCGGCGGGAGCGTCGTAGACGGTGGGTCGCATGGGCGCCGGTGGCGTGGGCAGGCCCTCGGTCAGCGCGAGTGCGCCGGGATAGGACGACGGATTCAGATTCTGCGTGGGCCGTGGGGGATTGGCCTGCAACACCACATGCCAGGCCACCACCGCGGTCACCAGCGCCATTCCGGTGGCGGTCACCAGCACGCCGACCGCGCGGCGGTAGCACACGGCCGCGCGCCGGATGACGGTGTCGCGCAACGGTTGTTCGACGAGTCGATGGGTGAGGTACGCCAGCGCGAGCGAGGCCGCGCACACGCCGAGTCCGGTGGTGAGCCCGGCACGCGGCGCGCCCGTCTCGGCCAGCACGAGCACCAGCAGCGGCCAGTGCCACAGGTACAGCGCGTAGGCCACCTCGCCCAGCAGGACCGGCGCGGCGGCCGACAGCAGCCGATTGGGGACCGGCATCCGCTCCGGTTCCGTATTCGCCCCGGACACGATCAGTGCCAGGGCCGCGCCCACCGGCAGCAGCGCCGCCGGACCGGGGAATACGTGCACCCCGTCGAAGATCACCCCGCACAACAGCACTCCGGCGAGTCCGGCCGCGGCCAGCAGCGCCCGCGTCAGGCGCGGCGGCGACAGATACGGCGCGACGAGCGCCAGCCCGGCCCCGGCCAGCAATTCCCATGCGCGCGCGGCACTGTCGTAGTAGTTCCAGCCCTGATGCACCGAAACGCCGTGCGCCGCATAGCCGAACGACGTCGCCGCCCCGGCGACGATCACCGCGCCGAGCAGCGGCCGGATCGCGCTGGGCTGGCGCAGGATTCGGCACAGCAGCGCGATCGCCGCCAGCGTCAGCAGCGCCGCGACATAGAACTGCCCCTGCACCGCCATCGACCACAGATGCTGGAGCGGGCTCACCGACGGGTCGGCGGCCAGATAGTCCGTCCAGGTCAGCGCCAACTGCCAATTCTGGTAGTACAGCAGCGATGCCAGCGTCTGCCGCGCCAGCTCCGACCACTGCGTCACCGGCCGCAGCAGCACGGTCGCGCCGACGACGGCCGCCAGCACAACCACCAGCGCGGGCAGCAGCCGCCGCGCCAGCCGTCGCAGGGTGGCGGGGACCGAGACCGTCTCGGCGCGGCGCAGCAGGGATCCGGTGAAGAAGAAACCGGACAACACGAGGAAGACGTCGACGCCGCCCGACACCCGCCCGACCCAGACGTGGAAGACCACGACGAGGCCGATCGCGATGCCGCGCAAGCCGTCCAGATCGCGGCGGTAGCCGCCGGTCCGCGCGCCGGCGGCGGCCGCGATCGTCGCGGTATCGGTCACCATCGCGGCGCGATCACCCGCGATGGGTGGCACGAATCGTCGACCGTCGGATGAACAGCGAGTGGATGCGGCACGACATCTCTTTATCACGCAAACGTCGCATGCCGCTCATCGGCGTCCCGTCGGCGTGGCGTGCCGGGCACGGCGGCGGACTTGTGGTCGCGTACGAAGGATCGGCGCCGCGCTACGTGAGATTCACCGAATGCTCACCAGCGGGCCTGTCGAGGGCTTAAAGTTGTTGACCGACAACGGAGTTGGCAGTTCGTCGAATTCGCGGTTGCGCACCCCGTCGTGGAAGGCGTCGAGTTCGTCCTGGTCGAAGACCAGTTCCACACCGGGCGTGGGTTGCGTTGTGGCGGCACGGAACACGTACATCCCGTCGGCGCGGCGGGTGACCGTCAGCGGGCAGGCCGGGGCACGGCCCTCCCGCACCCCGGCCTGATAGGCGTCGAACTGCTCGTCGGTGAACAGCAGCAACTCGCCGAGCGGCAGCTCGGTGGCGGGAGTGATGCGATCGGTGGCGCGCTTGTCGTCCCAGACCGCGGTCCAGCCCTGCTTGCGCGCGACGCGGACGCAGTTCTGGTTGGGCGAGCTGGCGCGTGCCTTGTGGAATTCGCCCGCGGTGAAGGTCGGTAGCAGCGTCATTGGTGTTGCCTTTCTACGGAGTAAAGCTCCAGGCGCGCGGGGACGGACGCCCACGCGCCTGCGCGTCGCCTATGGCTTGTAGCCGACGGCGGCGAAATTACACGGCCGTGCCGGATCCTGGGAATCCACCGGTTCGGTGGGCCGCCAATCGGGCGCGTGCACCAGGCCGGGCTCGACGAGCTCGAAACCGTCGAAGAACGCTGCGAATTCGTCGCGAGAACGACTGATGGCCGGATCGGACGTCTGTTTGTACAGTTCCGTGAGGGCCAGTATCCGGTCCTTGACCTCCGCCGACGCCTCGCTCAGCGACGCGTGGCTCATCGCCACATAGCTTCCCGCGGGCAGCCGGTCGCGCAACTGCGCCATCAGTTCGTAGGGCCGATCGCTGTCGGGCACGAACGGCCACACGCTCACCAGCAGGAGCCCGATCGGGGCGTCGAAGTCGAGCAGGCGGCGGGTCTCGGCGTGCTCGAGGATCAGGTCCGGGCAGCGCAGATCGGCCTCGACCACCGCGGTGCTGTCCAGGGCGTGCTGCCCCTCGAGCAGGTCCTGGGCGCGGGTGACGGCCTCGAGATCGTTGTCCACGTAGACCACCCGGCTCTCCGGGGCCGTCTCCCGGGCCACCTCGTGCGTGTTGCCGACCGTGGGCAGCCCGGAGCCGATGTCGAGGAACTGCCGAATCCCCTGCGCCACCATGAATCTCGTGGCCCGCTGGAGGAAGCCGCGATTGTGCCGGGCCCAGACGTCGGCGTAGGGGAAGGTCCGGAAGATCTTCTCGCCGAACGCCTTGTCGACCTCGAAGACCGCCTCACCCGACAGGTAGTAGTGATACATCCGGGCCGCCGAGGGACGCCCGGCGTCGATCGCGCGTGACCGGAATTCCTGGTCGCTCATTGCCCTTGCCCTTTTCATCCCTGCGTCACCGGGTCGCTCACCCGGTGGTGAACGTCTTGCGGCGGAACGAGCGGGCCACGTGCTCGATGAAGGTGCGCGAATCGTCCGCGCTCAGGGCCGCCGCCGACAGCCGCGACCACACCGTCTCGCGGGCGGCGACGGCGGGCTTGTCGTCGATGTAGCGAATGTCGCCCTGGCTCTCCACGATCGCCATGTCCAGATCGCCCGCCGCGCCCGGCGAGGGGACCCGGACCAGGGTGAACCGGTCCTCCATACCCGCGCCCTCGGTGGTCACGGTGAACGGCAGCACCTGGATCAGGATGTTGCTGCGCCGCGACACCGTGATCAGATGCTGGAGCTGGTCGAGCATGACCGTGCGGCCGCCGTACTCGCGGCGCAGGCACGATTCGGACAGGATCGCGCGGAACTGCGGCGGCGCGGGCTTGGTCAGGATCTCCTGGCGGGCCAGCCGGGCGCGCACCGAATCCGCCACGGCCTCATCGCAATCCGCGTCCGCGTGCCCGGTCTCGTGCAGGGCGCGGATGTAGGACTCGCACTGCAACAGGCCCGGCATGATCTCGGCCTCGGTGACCCGCAGCAGGCTGGCGTACGCCTCGAGGTCGACCAGCAGCCGCAGATCCTCGAGATACGCGCGGCGGTGACCGGTGTTCCAGAAGCCGCGCTTGTGATTGTCGCGGCGCAACTCCTCGAGGGTCTCGAGATAGCCCGGATCGGTGAAGCCGAGCTGGGTGGCCAGTCGCTCCAGATCGCCGACCGTGATCGAGCTGGCGCCGTTGACCAGCATCGCGATCCGGCTCTGACTGGTCTCGATGATCTTCGCGGCCTCGCTCTGACTGACGCCCGCGGTGCTGATCATATGTTCGATCTCGCGGCCCAGCAGCAGTTTTCGGGCGGTGCGCAGTCGCGTAGCCATGATGAGCGGCGGGCGGCCGGGTGGCCGATGCGCCTCAACCCCCTTCTGCCCCAACCTCTTTCGCTTGCGTGATAATCACGCTAACATGTATCACGTCCAGAGTATCACAAGTTCAGATGTGCAGCGGGTTGGGCGGGGACCTTCGCGGCGTCTGGTGGGAGGGGAGTCGATATGCCGACTACCACGCGAATGTGTACCGCGCCTTGCCATTTCGGCGATGCGGAGAGCTGTGGCGGGGCCGACGTGCCGCTCACGGATTCGCTCGCGCGCCGGATCCTGTACTCCGAGCACGCCTTCTCCTGCACCCGCTGGTTAGCGGCCGTCGCCTACCTATCGGCCGGACTGGATGACGACTGACGCGCGTCGGGGAGGGTGTCGTGACGGGATTTCACGCCTCGGTCTGGCCGCTCGGCTGGCCGCACGAGGCACCGGAGGAACCGTTGTCGGTGAACGAGGCACATTTGACGATGCAGCGGCATCGCGGGTGCCTGCGGGAGGAGTGCCCGCGCAAGCGGGCGGCGTACCAGACCCTGGTCGAGGCCGGACGGATCCGGCCCGACTCCGGGCGCACGCGCTGAATCAGCCGCGATAGGTCCGCGCGACGAGCGCGGACCGCAGGTACCACAGGCCGCTGGCCTGGGTCGGGTCGAATCCGGTGAGCTGGCCGATGCGCTTGAGCCGGTAGTCGACGGTGTTGGTGTGCACGTGCAGCAGCCGGGCGGTGCGCTGCCGGTTGAGATTGTGCGCGATATGGGTTTGCAGCGTCTCGAGCAGCTCCGGGTGGGCGTCGAGCGGATCGAGCAGCGACCCGAGATACTCCCGCCCGGGGCCGGGACGGGTGAGCTGATACTCCAGCGCGAGATCGTCGAAGCGGTACAGGCCGGGCACCGATTGCAGGCGGCCCACCATGTCGAGCAGTTCGTGGGCCTGGTCCGCGGCGGTCGGGATCGCCTCGGTGTCGGCGGTGACCACGGTCGCGGTGATCGGCACCCGCGCGGCCCGCGAGATCCGGCCGATCAGCTCGTCGAGTTCCTCGTCGCCGATGTGGTCGGCGGGAATGAGCAGCGTACCGCCGTCGACGCTGAGCAGCGACAGCGCGGAATCGCCACAGGCCGTGGCCAATTCGGCCTGCACCCGGCGCAGTTTGCGGCGCGCCACCACCTTCGCGTCCAGCATCGGATTGCCCTCCTCCGGATGCGGCGGCACCGCCAGCGCGAGCACCCGATAGCGCTCGGCGATCTCGATCCCGCACTCGCGGGCCATCGTGGAGGTCGGATGCCCGCCCAGCAGCGCCGAGGTCAGGGTGTGCACGGCGGTGTGGTGCTCGCTGACCACCGCGCGCAGTTCGCGGACGTAGGCCATCGAGACCGCGGAGGTCATGGTGTCGAGCATCTCCACCACGAGTTTGGCTCCGCCGAGCAGACTTTCGTAGTCGGCCAGGCTGAGGGTGAGCATGGTGTCGTGATCGCTCGAGCCCGCCGCGCGATGCCGGTTGGCGGCATTGCTGACCACGAGATCGAAACCGATCTTGAAGCCCTCGTGGATGGCGTGGTGGATGGTGTCGATCGGCACGCCCTCGCGCGCCCACTGCGCCGCGGCCTCGGACAGCCGCTCGGTCTTCTCCGGGATGTCCTTGCCGTCGAGCATGCTCACGGCCAGCTCGAGGCAGATCCGGGTGATCGTCGTGACGTCGCCGTAGATGGCCTCGCCGGGCAGGGTGCCGCAGGGCGCGACGTTCTCGACGAAGTGGCCGACCATCTGCCGCGACAGCGCCCACACATCCTTCAGCGCGGACGACATCGGGCGTCCCGATACCGTCAGGCCCGGCCGGTCCGGGGTGGCAACAGACATCTCGACGCCTTCCTTCGACCCCCGTGTATCCGCCGCCCCCCGTTTACTGCGCTGCCGTATCAACGTAACCGTCCCGAGACCGTCCGGCGGTGGAATTGCCCAACGATGGTGACAGTTCGGTAGTTCCTTCGCGGCCCGATTCGTGCACTTTCACAAACCGATCCGCGCAAACCGGGCACCCGCCCATCCGGACTCGGGCGCGGCGCCGAATCACAGTCCGGAACGGCCGGACCGCTGTTCGTAGCACAGGTTGCCGGAAGGAAGGGATGCACCGATGATTCCGCATTTCATTCAGGATCTGATGGGCGCCGTATCCGATTTCCTCGGTAGGTTGCTCATCGCGTGAGCGCCGCGGCGGCCGGATCCGTGCCGCGGGTCCGGCCGTCAGACCGAACGCAGCGGCGGTCGTCCGCTGCTCGGCCGGTCGTCGTCCTCGGCGGCGAGTTCGTCCGGATCGAGGACCGCGGCCTCGAGGTCGACCTCGGCGTCGTCGATCCGGAATTCCTCTGCGGCGCCGCGGATCTCGGCCATCTCGCTCTCGGTGTAGCGGCCGAGGACCCGCACGGTGCGCTCATCGATGCCGCGGTTGAGGGCCTCGGCGGCGGCGATCATCTTCTGCGCGACGATGTCCTTGTAGGTCGGATCGTCGGCACTCAGCTGCTGCAACATGGTCTGCCACCGGGAGAGCCGACCCAGGTAGGCCAGCCCCGAGTCCTCCTCGAGCGATTCGCGAGCCACGGGCGACTCCTTCTCCTCGGGACCTTTCCCGGTCACCTTAACTCGTCCGGACCGGCATCGGGGCCTGCTGTCAGGACCCGATGGTCGAGCGGACCCAATCGATCACCGCGTTCTGATAGTCCTGGGTGTTGCGGGCGAGGTTCACCGCGTGGCCGCTGCCGGGCAGCACGAACGCCTGCAACCTCGCGGCGGGGGAGAAGTAGGGCGCCTCCTGCGCGCGCAGCGTCGCCGAATCCGCGCAGACCGAGTAGTTCGGTCCGCAGGACAGGCGGTCCCGGCTGCCGTTGACGATGAGGACCGGCGCGGTGATGAAACTCGACATACCGGGCAGGGTGGAGGTCAGCCCGTCCGGATACTCGCTGAGCGAGAACTGCTCCTTGGTCCGCTCGTCCTGCGCGAGCACCGCCGGATCCACATCGGCCGGGTCGTAGAAGTCGTGCATCCGCGTGCCCGGCCGCGACACCAGGTAGCCGGGATCGGTTGTGCGCCCGGCGAACTGGGGATCGTCGACCGCCCGCTGATAGGTCGAGATCACGCCGATGGTCTCGGGGATGTTCAGCGCGTGCGAGTAGCCGGTGAGGATCACCCCGTCCACGTCGTGGTTGGCCGACGCCTCCATGACCGAGGTGCCCGAACTCAGCGAATGCCCGACGGTGATCACCTTCGCGAACGGCGGCGCGCCCGCCAGCCCGGCGCGCAACGACCCCACGATCGCGTGCAGCGCCTGCGCGGTCGCGGTCGCGGTGAGCGACAGGGCCGGGGGCTGGGTGCTGTTGCCGTTGCCGAGCCGGTCGACCACGATCGTGGCCAGGCCCGCCCGGTTCATCGCGCGGCGGAAATTGTATGTCTCCGGGGCGTATTGGAAGTCCCAGTAGGTGCCGTTGTAGTTCGAGCCGGACATCAGCACCAGCACCGTGTCCGCTGCGCCGCCGGACGGCAGGCAGAGGGTGGCCGCGAGCTGTCCCTCGGGCACGGGGAAGGGGAAGGATCGGCAATCCCCTTGCGATGACATGTCATCCGCACCGGCGACCCCCGGTGCCAGACAGAGCAGGGCCGCGACCAGAACCGCCGCGAATGTCCGAACCGAGGTTCGCACGCGATGCGCTCCCTTGGGTGAGATCCGAAAACCGCCTGTCCGACATCCATATTCGGCCATCAGTCACGCAGGCTATAACCCGTGGCGGGCGCCACGCAAGACAGCGACGCGCCTTTCGTCGCGCAATGTTGCGTTTTCGTGAGGTTTGCGGTGGTACAAATCGGACTAGAGTTGTCCTCCGGACACCAAGGGCGAGAACGGGAGTGCTGGACGGTTGCCTTCCAACGCGGATGATTCGGGCACGCGTGCGGTGCATTTCGTCGGGAGCTTCCCCGCGGAGAGCACCGACGACGCGATGCGGGTGATGCTGGACGGGGCGGGTGCGCGCCTGCGCACCCTGCCCACGGGTGAGGTGCGGCGCTTCGAGTTCTACATCCAGCCCATCATCGAAGATCTTCGGGCGCAAGGGGTTCTGGAGGTGAGCTCGCCCGGCGACTGGGAGTCCAGCCGCAGCCGGACCCTGTACCGGGTGCCGCGCGGGACCCGATTGACCGGGGACGCAATGGATCTGGGCTATCTGCGGGAGGCGCGCGAGGCCCTGCCGATCTTCCACAAACTGCGCGAGGTGAGCGGGCACCCGGACCTGCGACTCCAGATCGGCATGCCCACCGACTTCACCCTGGCGTTCATCGCCATGGGCCCGGACGGGGTGCGCCGCCACCGGCGGGCCTTCGCCGACGCCACCGCCCGCGAGATCCGTGCCGTGCGCGAGCTCGCGGGTGACGACGTGGTGTTCCAATTGGAGGCAACCGCCGAATTGCTGCTGCTCGCCAAGACCCATCCGCTGCACCGGCTCACCGACCTCGCGCTGGGCCTCGGCCGGAAGATCGCTGCGCTTGCCGCGGCGGCGCCGGAGGGCACCCGGATCGGCGTGCATTTATGCCTCGGGAGCATGCACAACAAGGCCCGCGCCGCCCCGCGCAACGCCCGGCCGTTGGTGACGCTGGCGAATTCGGTTGCCCGCCATTGGCCTTCGGGCCGCACCCTGGAATTCGTGCACGGCCCCTTGGCGGCGGGCGATATTCCGCCCTCGACCGACCCCGGTTTCTATCGGCCGCTGCGGGATCTGGCGCTGGGTCCCGGAACCGCCTTCTACGCGGGCCTGATCCACGACGAGGTCACCGACGAACAGCAGGTCGACACCCTGCGCGTCGTGGAGCGGGCGCTGGGCCGCCGAGTCGACGGGGTGGCGAGCGCGTGCGGGCTGGGACGTCGGCCGCGCGCGATCGCCGAGGCCATGGTCACCCGGGCCGCGCGGGTGGCCGACGCGCCCTGAACTACGGCTTGCGGCAGATGCCGCCGAGCAGGACCAGCCGGGTCGCGGGCAGGTCGCCGCCCAGGAACTCCTGCAACGGCACGATTCCGGGGTCGAGAATCTCGAAGCCGCGCATCATGTCTCGCACCTCGGCGGTGGAACGGTACTGCACCTGGGAGGGACTGTCCTTGACGTCCTTCGTCGATTGCGCCTGGAAGCGCCCATCGGTCTCGTCGGATCCGTGCGTGAACGCGAAATAGCTGCCGGGGGCGATCACCTCGCGGAAACGGGCGATGATGTCGGCGGGGCGTTCGTCGTCCATGATGAAGTGCAGAACTCCGACCATCAGAATGCCGACGGGTTCGGCGAAATCGATGAGCCCGTCGCGGCGCACCCGTTCGATGATGTCGTCCGGGTCGCGCGCGTCGGCCAGCATGGCGGTCACCCCGTCGGCGCTGCCCAGGAGCGCGTTGGCGTGCGCGAAGACGACCGGATCGAAGTCGATGGATACCACCCGCGCCTCGGGATCGATCTTCTGCGCCACATCGTGCACCGTGGGCTCGGTCGGAATTCCCGCGCCGATGTCGAGGAACTGCCGAATTCCCGCCTCGGCGGCGATTTGCGTGGCGCGCAACAGGAATTGGCGGCTGAACCAGGCCAGCGTCCGGGTATCCGGGGCGATCGCGAGCATGCGTTGCGCGACCGCGCGGTCGGCTTCGTAGTTGTCCTTACCGCCCAACAGATAATCGTAGATTCGCGCCGAGTTCGGCTGCGTGGGGTCGACGCCGTGTGGGGTACGCCTGGACTCCGACACTCGCACCTCCCTCCCTTCCCGACAATCGTACAAGTCGAAATCGGCGTCTCCCGCCGATACCGTAAACCCTTGCGGGACTTGGTTTCCGCGTCAAGTCGAACCGGGAAACGCGCCGGCGGTGACATCGACGCCGTGCAGCACCCAGCGATTGGGCCCGGCCGCCTTGGCGCGGTAGAGCCCGGCGTCGGCGGCGTCCAGCAATCGCTCGGCGTCGGCGTTGGCGACGGGGGTGACGACCGCGCCGATACACGCGGTGACGCGCAGCAGATGGTCGTCGACACCGATCGGATCGGACAGCGCGTTGAGCATCGTCTCCACGATGTGCGCCATCCGCACCGAATCGCACGGCGGCGCGAACAGCACGACGAATTCGTCCCCGCCGATCCGGGCCAGCATGGCCCCGCGGGCGTGCGCGGCCAGCCGCTCGGCCACCGCGGTCAGCAGGCGGTCGCCCACGCCGTGGCCGTAGGTGTCGTTGATCGTCTTGAATCCGTCGAGGTCGATGAAGCCGAGGCCGACGCGGTCGCCGGTGCGGGCCTCGGCGATGATCCGCGACAACGCGTCGACGAGCTGGCGGCGATTGGGCAGTCCGGTCAGCGGATCGTGGCGGGCCTGCCGGTGCAGTTCGGCCTGGAGGGCCCGGCGCTGGGTGGTGTCCTCGCCGACCACGAGCAGATAGGCCGCGCGCCCGCCGGAGGCCGGGACGAGGGTGATCGCCCACGCGGCCCAGCCGCTGCCGCCGTCGGGCAGCAGGTAGCGCAACTCCAGCCGGATGGTGCCCGAGCCGCTGGCCAGCAACTCGCCGTAGACCCGCTCCCGCATGTGGTCGCGGTCGTCGGGATGGACCAATTCGGCCACCGGCCGTCCGCGCAGTCGCTGCCCCGGCAGCCCGAGCATCGCCGAGAGCGCGGGATTGACGTCGACCACCCGGCCGGCGGTGTCGCCGATGCCGATGGCCACCGCGGCGTTGTCGAACATGACCCGGAAGCGGACCTCGGCGGCGTGCCGCGCCTCGGCCATCGCGGTGTGCAACATCTCCTGGTCGTGGGCGCGCGCGGACAGCAGGGTCTCGGTGTAACCACGGGACAGCTCGCCGAAGACGGCGACCATCCGATCGCCGTGCGGCGCAACGATTTCGGTGAGCGGGGTGAGCGCGACGGCGGAACGGGTGAGCACCCGGGGGTCGGTGAGATTGGCGCGGACCAGTGCGGCGCCGACCTCGGCCGCGTCGGCCGGATCGAAGGGTTCGGTGGTGGCGGCGGCGATGATCCGCTCGACCAGTCGAGCCAGCAACCGGTCGAGTTCGCGCATGGACATCGGCACGAAGCCGATGTCGGCGACGGCGATCCGCCAGCGCCGCGCGAGCGCCGTCACCTCGCTTTCACCTGTCACGCAAACCCACCCCCGCCCGGATCCGACCTGCATCAGCGACTCGCGGGAACGGCACGGCGCCGAACCAGAGCACCAGGTTACCGCGCCGGCGGCCGTGTTTCCCGACGGCATGCTTCCGAACGGATCGATTGTCGTCCGTGCGCCAGCGGCCTCGGGGGGCGGGCCCGGCCCGCACATCCGCGGTCGAATTCGCCTGTGTTTCCGGCGATTCCGCCGACGCTACCGGTTGTGCCGGGCGAGCCCGATCGGAACTCCGCTATTACTTGTTGGCTTTGTGATACGCCGCGACCACCTCGGAGGAAATACGACCCCGGGCGGACACATTGTAGCCGTGTTTCTTGGCCCATTCACGGATCGCGGTGGTCTGCTCGCGATCGGCCGCGGTCTTGGGCCGGGCGGTGTTGCTCGACTTCAAGCGGCCGACCTTGCGGGCCTTATCGGTCCAGGGCTCGAGCGCGCCCCGCAGCTTACCCGCATTCAACGTGGACAGATCGATTTCGTACGCGACACCGTCGATGGAGAACTGTACGGTCTCATCCGCTTTGGACTTCCCGTCGTAATCATCGACAAGTGTGACAGTGACCTTCTTGGCCATCGGCGAGTCCCCTTCGCAAAGACACGGACCAACTGGGATTGTGTATACCGTACCGCAACGCTGCCGTCCGGAGGCAATCCATCGCTATTTCGGCGTTTCCGACGACATTGGGGAAAGGCAAAACAATCCGCGTCGAGCACGAATTCCGGGGGCTTGCGCGAGTCCGGGGCGGACATTCCGATAACGGAATCGGCGCGTTCGAACCGGACCGTCACCTTGCACACATAGCGATGTATGCATATGATCTCCAGCAGTTCGGACGAATCGAGGAGGACCACCGAATGGGTGCGGGACACGACCATGCGCACCAGCACGCGCACGCCACGCCGGACAGCGATCGGCGCTGGCTCGCCGGTGCGCTCGCGCTCATCGTGGCGTTCCTGCTCGGGGAGGTGACCGTCGGCATCGTGGCGGGTTCGCTGGCGCTGCTCTCCGACGCCGCGCACATGCTGACCGACGCCGCCTCGATCGCGCTCGCGCTGTGGGCCATCCGGCTGGCGGCCCGCCCGGCCAGCGGCCGGATGACCTTCGGCTGGAAGCGCGTGGAGATCCTCTCGGCCCAGGCCAACGGGCTCACCCTGCTGCTGCTCGCGGTGTGGCTCGGGTACGAGGCGATCCGCCGTCTCATTCATCCGCCGGAGGTCACGGGCGGTCTGGTGCTGACCACCGCGCTCGTCGGGGTCGTGGTGAATGTCGGTGCGACGTGGATGATCTCGCGCGCCAACCGGACCAGTCTCAATGTCGAGGGCGCGTATCAGCACATCCTCAACGACCTGTTCGCGTTCCTCGCGACCGCGGTCGCCGGGGTGGTCATCCTGCTCACCGGCTTCCAGCGGGCCGACGCCCTCGCGACCCTGGTCGTGGTCGTGCTCATGGTGCGGGCGGGCGTGGGCCTGGTCCGCGCGTCGAGCCGCATCTTCCTCGAGGCCGCCCCCGCCGATCTGGATCCCACCGACATCGGCCGCGGCATGGTCGCGCTCGACGACGTGGTCGAGGTGCACGACCTGCACGTCTGGGAGATCACCTCCGGTTCGCCCGCGCTGTCGGCGCACGTGTTGGTCGCGCCGGGCCGGGACTGTCACGCGGTGCGCGAGAACCTCGCCCACTGGCTCGCCGACGAACACCACATCGAACACGCCACCCTCCAGGTGGACCACGCCCAGCCGGAGCTGATCGAGCTCGGCGGTAACGCGGACACCCATTGTGAGGAGGCGCACGGTCCCGTGCATCGCGCCGACCGGTGATTCCGGCGGCCCGCTGTTCGCGCCCGCGACCGCCTGCACGCTGGAACTCGCGGAGGGCCGCGCCTTCGCCAATGATGTTGTGCACCAACGCTATCGGCGGCGCGGTGCCGCGGCCCGCCGTGCGGCGGGCCGCGACCGGCCGGTCAGATCTTGCGGATGACCGTGACGACCTTGCCGAGGATCTGCGCGTCGTTGCCCGGGATCGGTTCGAACAACGGGTTGTGCGGCAGCAGCCACACCTCCTGATCGGTGCGCTTGAACGTCTTCACCGTCGCCTCGCCGTCGATCATGGCCGCCACGATGTCGCCGTTGTCGGCCACGTTCTGCTGCCGCACGACCACCCAGTCGCCGTCGCAGATGGCCGCGTCGACCATCGACTGACCCACGACCTTGAGCAGGAACAGCGAACCCTCGCCGACCAATTCGCGCGGCAGCGGGAACACGTCCTCCACGGCCTGCTCGGCCAGGATCGGACCACCGGCGGCGATCCGGCCCAGCACCGGCACATAGGTCGGCAGGGGCTGCTCGCTCGTCTCGGTGTCGACCGCCGCCAGGCTCGGCACCGGCGCGACCGCGCGCACCGCGGTCTCGTCCAGCCCGCGCACGTCGACCGCGCGCGGGCGGTTGGGGTCGCGGCGCAGATAGCCCTTGCGCTCGAGCGCGCGCAGCTGATGTGCCACCGAGGAGGTGGAGGTGAGCCCCACCGCGTCGCCGATCTCGCGGATGCTGGGCGGGTAGCCCCGCTCGCTCACCGAGGTGCGGATGACCTCCAGCACCTTGCGCTGGCGGACCGTGAGATCCCCTCCGGCGCCGGATGTTTCGGTGCCGTCGGCGTCGGCGACCGGGTCGGCCGTGTCGTCGTGTCCGTCCACCGTTCGTTCGCTCACGGTCGCCGTCCTCCGTTCATCGGGGTACTCGGTCCTCCTCGCGCCGCGCGGGGCGGGCCCGCGGGGTGCTGTTCTTCGGTCTCACCGGATTTCGTGTCTCGACAGTAGTCCGCTCGCGACCAGGTTTCAAACATCTGTTCGACGCATGTCGCGCAAAGCCGTGACTTTGTCGGGGGGCCGTGGTAGAAATCGAACACCAGTTCTTCGAACATACGATCGAACACGCGGTCCTCGGCTCACCACACACAGTCCCGCCCACTCCCTCCTGGAGGTCTGTCCGATGCGCACCCCGATCAGCGAATTCGCCCCCGCCGACGGCGATCTCGGCCTCGACTCCGCGCCGCGCGCCCACCGCCTGCCCGCCCGCGGCGGCCTCGACACCCGCCGCCCGCGACGGCCCCGCCCGGTGAGCGCCCCCGTGCGCTACGAGCGACTCCGCGTGCGTGCCGGCGCGGGCGCGTACGACCGGGGCCACCACCCCATGCGGCGCGTCGAACGCGCCCGCGTGGGCTTCGCGACCCTCGCGGTGACCGCGCTCCTCACCGCCGTCGTGGTGGCCGCCCTCGTCGGCGTGGCCCAACTCCGTTCCCCCGCCGACACTCCCGGCCCCACCACGGTCGTCCAGGTCCAGGAGGGCGAGTCCCTCTCCGAGATAGCCGAGCGCGTGGCCCCCGACGCCCCCGTCCGCGACACGGTCCGAAAGATCGTGGACCTCAACGGCCTCCGCGGCGCCGAGGTGACCACCGGCCGCACCCTCATCGTCCCCGCCCCGCCGCACTGACCCACCGGGCGCTACCGTGGACGCCCATGGGGGACGCATGTCCGATCTGTGACAAGCATCGTGGTCTGGGACGTTTGGTGGGCCCGGTGCTCTTCGCCGACGACCTGGTGGTGGTCACCCACCGCCCGCTCACCGAGGGCAGTCCGGTGCCGGGATACCTGTTCGTCGAAACGAGGCGACACGCACCGACTTTGGCGGACCTGTCCGACGAGGAGGCGGCCGCGGCGGGCTGGGCTGTGCGGCGCGCGGCCGCGGCGCTGCGCGGCGAACTCGCGCCCGAGTACGTGTTCTCGGCGATCACCGGCCGCACGGTCGCGCATTTCCATCAGCACGTCTTCGCCCGCCCGAAAGGCACACCGCCGCAGACGCACTGGTTCGACGTGGACACCTGGGCGGCGGGCCCGCGCGTCGACGAGCGCGGGCTGTCCGAGTTGTGCGCCCGTCTGGCAACGTATTTCGATCCTCGCCCCTGAGGCGATCGACGAGCCCGCTGGCCCCGAGAGCGCCCGAGCTACAGTGGGGCGTCACGGAACTGCGGGTGAGGGATCGACAATTGAGCAGTGCGAGTGGCGCGAGTGAGGATCAGCATTCTCCGGTGCTGATGGCCGATGAGCGGATCGGGTTGAACGACACCGTGGCGGCGACGGTGACCCGGTGGGTGGGATCGATGGTCGCGGTCTACGTGGTGCTGCTCGTCTTCAGTGCCTATGTGGCGCTCGCGGTGTTGTGGGGTCCGCTGCATCGGGTCGACCCCTATCCGTTTCCGTTCCTGCTGTTCTTGAACAATGTCGCCCAGTTGATGCTGTGCCTGATCATCCTGGTCGGTCAGCGGGTGCTGAGTGCGGCGGCGGACCGGCGCTCGGTGCAGACCTACGAGAACACCGAGATGATCTTCCAGCAGGTGGCCGATCTCCAGGCGCATCTGGACCGCCACGATCGGGTGCTCAGCCGGGGCCTGAGTCTGCTGGAGTCGACCCCGCATCCGTGGATCGAACAGCATCACGTGCGGCATCCGCCGCGCGCGGGCGATCAGGCGGTCACCTTCAACGACCGGCTCGCGGCCTGGCTCACCACGCGCCTCGGCAGCGTCTGGGCCTTCTACGTCGCCGCCGGGACGCAGGTCGCCTGGACCGTGCTGGCCACGATCGGGGTGCAGCGCTTCGACGAATATCCGTTCCTGTTCATGACTTTCGTGTCGACGCTGGCCCAGCTGCTGTTCATGATCGTGATCATGGTCGGGCAGGACGTGCTGGGCCGGACCGGCGACCGCCGCTCCGAGCAGACCTTCCTCGACGCGCAGGCCATCCTGCACGAGTGCCGCCGGATGAAACAGCGGCTCGTCGCCCAGGACCGCGTCATCGGCAGCCTCGCCGAATACATCACCGAGCAGGTGACCGAGCGACTCGCGCAGGCGGTGCACGACAACAGCGAGCGGGTGGCGCATCAGGCCCGCGTGCACGAGGCCATGGTCACCGGCGTCGCCCCGCCCGACGCGCACGTGCTGCGGCCCTGGGCGGAACTGCCCGAACGGGAACAGGAGAGCTGCCGCCTCCAGGCCCGCCGCATCGGCGAGAACCTGGCGAGCATCGGCTGTTTCATGGTGCCCGCGTTCGAACCCGAGTCCGGCGTCGACCTCGACGACGACGAGGTGCGGCAGCTGGCCCGCCTCGAATACGACCATTGGATGGCGGACAAGATCGCCGCCCGCTTCGCGAACCTGTCCGAACGCCACGACCTCGACGACGCGGTCCCCCTACCGTGGGACGACCTGCCCGAATCCGCGCGGGTGCCGCATCTGCAAGCGGCGCGGCGCATTCCGGTGGTGGTGGCGCAGGCCAACTTCCAGGTCCTGCGCGGCACCCCCGAGCTGCGGCGGGAGCAGCGCGCGTGACCGGTCAGCGGTCCAGGCTCTCCACCGCGGTCAATCGTTCGGCCACATCCCACAATTCGGCCTCGCGCGCCGGATCGTAGGACTCCTGCGAGGAGGGCGCCACATGATCGCGATCGACATACGATCCGCTCGGCGCCGCGATCGCTCCCGTCACCACGTCGCCGAGATTGCGCCCGGCGGAGGCGAGATCGGTGGCCAGCGGCGTGACGGTCATGGCGGGCAGGAGTCGGCGCATCGCGAAGCGGGACACGGCATCCGCGTTGCGGGCCAGATCGGTGCCGGGCACGAAACCCGGGTTGTAGGCGATCACCTCGATCCCCTCCGGCAGTCGCCGCGCGTATTCGTGCACCAGGTAGATCGCCGCCAGCTTGCTCGTCGAATACGCGGTGCGCCCCGCGGCCGTGCTGTTCGGTTTCGGAAAGGCCCCGGTGCGCGCCAGCACCTCGGGCGCCTGCCACACCGGCGCCGGAACCATGCCGAGATTGTGTCGGAAGTCCCCGAAATGCGTATCGCTCACGGTGATCACCACCCGCGCGGGCGCGGTGAGCCGCCCCTCGAGCAGCCGCAGAAACAGATGATTCGCAAGCACATTCACCGCGAACGTCGCCTCGAACCCGTCCGCGCTCTCGGTCAGCGCGTCCGTGTGCTGAATGCCCGCGTTCCCCACGAACCCACGCAACGGCGGCAGCTCCCCGCCGTCGAGCCGCCGGCCGATCTCGGCGGCCGCCTCCCGGACGCTGGCCATCGATCCGAGATCCACCGCGACGTGCGACACCGCCCGCCCGCCGGCGCTCAGTTCGGCCGCCACCTTCGCGGTGGTGGACTCCCGTCCCGCCACCACCAGATGCGCGTCCGCCGCCCGTTCCAGGATCCGCTCGGCCGCGACCCGCCCGATCCCCCGGCTCGCCCCGGTCATCACAATGCTGAACGCCACCACCGACTCCTTAACGAAGGACGACCACCCGCGACGAGCCTATCCGCCCCAGCCGTTTTCCGATTGTCGAGCAACCACTTCGGTGCCCGCTCACAGCGCGGCGTAGGTGGCGGCGACGAGGTCGTGGGCGCGGCGGTCGCCCGCGAGCCAGTCGCGGCGCAGGTTCGGGGTGAAGGCGAGGGCCACGCGATTCTCCCTGTCGCCCAAGCCGATCGAGCCGCCCGCGCCCGGATGGCCGAAGGCGGTGGAGCGGGCGGGAGCCGGGAGGATGAGGTTCTCGCAGGGGAGCATGTAGCCGAGGGCGAAGGCGCTCTCGAGGAGCAGGACCGCGTCGCGGCCGCGGACGCGTTCCCGAGTGGCCTCGGCGAGGACGGTAGGGGGTAGCAGGGTGCCGTCGACGAGGTCGCGGTAGAAGCGGGCCAGGGCGCGCGCGGTGGTGACGAGGCCGGTGGCGGGCCAGCCCCCGGTCAGCACCTCCGATTTGTTGTAGGAGGCAACGGGATTGGTGGTGGCGCGCAGGACGAGGGAGCCGGGATCCCGGAAGGCGCGGGCCATGGCCGCGACGGTCTCCGGGGCGATCGGACCGGGATCGGTCCACGCCTGTTGATCCGGGGGAGGGGAGGCCAGGCGGGCGGTCCGCTCGGCGATGTCCGGGGACGGCCCGATCCACAGGTCCGCGCCGAGGTGGCGGCGGGTGTAGTCGCCGACCGTGGAACCCGTTCGGCGCCGGACGAATTCGCCGACCAGCCAGCCGAAGGTGAGCCCGTGATAGCCGTGTTCGCTGCCGGGCTCCCACACCGGACGCTGGGCGGCCAGCCGGGCCGCCATGGCCGCCGGATCCGCGGCCTCCGCCGCGCTCACGGGACGGTCGAACGCGGGCAGACCCGCCCGGTGCGTCAGCAGGTCGGCGAGGGTGATCGAATCCTTGTCCGCCGCACCGAACTCCGGCCACCACGTGGTCACCGGTTCGTCCCAGTCCGAACCGGATTCGGCCGCCACCCGCAGCGCCGCCGTCGCGGTCACCGCCTTGGTGCAGGAGAACGTGACCGCGGGCGTATCCCGTTCCCACGCCCGGCCGGTGCGTTCGTCCGCGACCCCGCCCCACAGATCCACGACCGCGCGACCGTTCACGAACACCGCGACGCTCGCCCCGAGATCGCGCCCGTCGGCGAAATCGGCCGCGAACACCTCACGCACCGCACGGAACGCGGGATCGACCCACCCGTTCACCGTCTCGCTCATGGACAAAATTAGAACACGTTTCAGTGCGTGTCGGCGGGCTGCCCGCGATAATTCGTCGCCGCCGAGTATCCTCGACAGTGTTAAGGCCGTATAAGCCCTGTACACCCGCTCGCCGAAGGGTTTCGGATGCATTGCCCGTACTGTCGTCACCCGGATTCGCGGGTGGTCGACTCACGTGAGGCCGAGGAAGGTACTGCCATCAGGCGCCGCCGCGCCTGCCCGCAGTGCGGACGTCGGTTCACGACCGTGGAGACCGCCATTCTGTCGGTGGTCAAACGCAGCGGTGTCACCGAACCGTTCAGTCGCGAGAAGGTCATTCGCGGCGTCCGTCGCGCCTGCCAGGGCCGCGAGGTCGACGACGACGCCCTGAACCTGCTGGCCCAGCAGGTCGAGGACGCGGTCCGCGCCAAGGGTTCTCCCGAGGTTCCCAGCCACGAGGTGGGCCTGGCCATCCTCGGCCCGCTGCGCGACCTGGACGAGGTCGCCTACCTCCGCTTCGCCTCGGTCTACCGCTCCTTCACCTCCGCCGAGGACTTCGAACGCGAGATCGCCGACCTGCGCCGCAAGCGCGCGGACCGCACCGTCAGCGCGTCCGCGGACTGAGTTCCCCCGATCGGATCGCCTTGTCCCACAAGGGTTCTCGGCGGATGGGGTGACTCAGCGCGCGGCGCGTTTCACCGGCGCGGCCCGTACCGCCGCGATGGCCTTCTCGATTCGCTTGGCGGACACCGGATACGGCGTGCCGAGCTGCTGGGCGAACAGGCCGACGCGCAATTCCTCGATCATCCACCAGATCTCGGTGACATCGCGGGCCGCGCGGCGGGACGGCGGTAGCGAGTCGAGCAGGCGTTGGTAGGCGGCGTGGACGCGATCCAGTTCGAGCATGGCCTGGTGATCGCGGGTCGCCGACGAGGGGAGGGCCTGGAGGCGGACCGTCGCGGCATGCAGGTAGCGGGGGAGTTCGCGCAGGCGGGCGCTGCCGAATTCGGCGATGAAGCCGGGGAACACCAGCTCGTCGAGCTGCTGGGTGACGTCCTCGGCGGCCTCGCGATCGGTGGTGTCCGACAACGCCGTTCGTACGCGGTGGGCCTCGGCCAGCACCGGCACCACCAGCCGCACGATCCGGGCGACGGTCTCGCCGAAACGCGGGCGGATGCGGTCGATGAGGGCGCGGAACTCCTCGGGGCTGCGCACCGGGCCGCCCTGGGTCGCGATCAATTCGTCCGCGGCGCAGGCCCGGCAGTCCTCGACCAGCGCCTCGAGGGAGCCGTACGGATTCTGGGTGAGCGCGAGCCGGTCGGCCGGGGACAGGCCCGCCGTCGCGGCGCGCGGGGAGGCGGGCAGCTCGTTGAGCACCAGGGCACGGGTCCCGGCGCGCATGGCGGCGGCCTGTTCGGCGGCCGAGGACAGCACCCGCACCGCGACGCCGCCGGACTCGGGGACCAGCGCCGGATAGCCGGTGATGGTCTGCCCGCCGACCTGGCGGCGCACGGTCGGTTCGAGCGTGCCCAGCGATTCGGAGGTCCACACCGTGGCCGGGGCGCGCTCGGCGGCGCGGGTCGCCCGCGCCACCGACTTCGAAACCTGGTCGGAGAGGCGGTTTTTCAGCGCGGCGAGGCTCTTGTCGCGGTCGACGATCGTGCCGTCGGGCGCGGTGGCCGCGAACGTCATGCGCAGGTGGTCGGGTAGCGCGGCCGGGTCGAGATCCTCGGTGCGGATGGTGACCGAACCCAGCCGGGACAGTTCGCGGGCGAGTCCGACCCGCAGCGGTTCGGCGCGCGGCGTGAGTCGTCCCAGCGCGGCGCGGGCGAAGTCGGGCGCGGGAACCACGGTGCGGCGCAATTGTTTCGGCAGCGTCTTGATCAGCGCGGCGGCGAGCTCCTCGCGCATCCCGGGGACCAGCCAGTCGAAGCCGACGGCGCGGACGTGGGCGAGCTGGGCGATCGGAATGTGCACGGTCACGCCGTCGTCGGCCTGGCCCGGCTCGAACTGGTAGGTGAGCGGGAAGTCGAGTTCGCCCTGACGCCAGCGGTCGGGGAAGGCGGTCGGATCCAGCACGGCCGCATCGGAATTCACCACCGTGGCCGTGGAGAAGTCCAGCAGCCCCGGATCCTTGCGTTGGGCCTTGCGCCACCAGCTGTCGAAGTGCCGCACCGACACCACGTCGGCGGGGACGCGCTGGTCGTAGAACTCGAACAGCACCTGATCGTCGACGAGGATGTCGCGGCGGCGCGCCCGGTTCTCCAGATCGGCGACGTCGTCGATCAGTTCCCGATTGCGATGGAAGAACTCGTGCCGCGTCTGCCATTCGCCCTGCACCAGCGCGTGCCGGAGGAACAGCTCCCGCGACAGCTGCGGATCGATCCGGCCGAAGTCGACGCGCCGCTGGGTGACCAGCGGAATGCCGTACAGCGTGACGCGCTCGTAGGCCATGGCCGCGCCGCGTCGCGAGGACCAGTGCGGTTCGGAGTACGTGCGTTTGACCAGATCCCCGGCCAGCTGCTCGGCCCACTCCGGCTCGATCCGCGCGGCCATGCGGCCCCACAGCCGCGAGGTCTCCACCAGTTCGGCGGCCATCACCCAGCGCGGCGGCTTCTTCGCCAGCGACGAGCCCGGGAAGATCATGAACTTGGCGTTGCGCGCGCCGAGGAATTCGCGGGTCTCGGCCTCGCGCAGGCCGATATGCGACAACATGCCCGCCAGCAGCGACCGGTGGATGGCCGTGCCGTCCCACGGCAGGGCGTCGGAATCCTCGGGCATCGCCGCGACCTGCCCGTCGGCCGACCAGCCGAGCCCCTTGGTGATCGTGCGCAACTGCCCGTGCAGATCCTGCCACTCCCGGATGCGCAGATAGTGCAGGAACTCGTCCCGGCACATGCGCCGGAACTGGTTGGACGACAATGCCTTCCGCTGCGCGCGCAGATAGTCCCACAGCCGCAGGTAGGCGAGGAAGTCCGAACCCTCGACCGTGAAACGCGCGTGCTTGGCGTCCGCCGCCTGCTGGAATTCGGCCGGTCGCTCGCGCACGTCCTGGATCGAGAGGGCCGCGACGACCACCAGGACCTCCGGGAGACACCCGTTCCGATTGGCCTCCACCAACATTCGCGCCATGCGCGGATCGACGGGGATCTGCGCCATCTCCCGGCCGACGGGTGTCAGGACGAGATCGCCGACCGTCGCGTCCTCGCCGCGGCGTGAGTTGCGTTGGGGCCGTGACGGTTCCGTGTCGGTATCGGTTGCCGCGGTGGGGTGATCGGATCGGCGCTCCTCACGGTCCTCGGGCGCAGGCCCTTCTCGGCCGTCGCGGCTGCCTCTCGAATCCGGCCGGGCCGCATCGGTTTCCGCCGTCTTGCGGGCCAGCGCGCCCAGTTCCTCCAGCAGCGCGATGCCGTCGCGGATGGCGCGGCGGTCCGGGGGCTCGACGAAGGGGAAGTTCTCGATATCGCCGAGGCCGAGGGCCGTCATCTGAAGGATGACCGCGGCCAGGTTGGTGCGCAGGATCTCCGGCTCGGTGAAGGCGGGCCGGGCCTCGAAGTCGTCCTCGGAGTAGAGCCGGATGCAGATGCCATCGGCGACGCGGCCGCACCGCCCGGCGCGCTGGCGGGCCGACGCCTGCGAGATCGGTTCGATCGGCAGGCGCTGGACCTTGGTGCGCATCGAATAGCGGGAGATGCGAGCCGTGCCCGGGTCGACCACGTAGCGGATGCCGGGCACGGTCAGCGAGGTCTCGGCGACATTGGTGGCCAGCACGACGCGGCGGCCGGTGTGCGACTGGAAGACCCGATGCTGTTCGGCCGTGGACAGCCGCGCGTACAGCGGGAGGATCTCGGTGCGCGGCAGTTTCAGATCGCGCAGGGCGTCGGCGGCGTCGCGGATCTCGCGCTCACCGGACAGGAAGACCAGCACATCGCCGTCCCCCTCGGCGAGCAGTTCGGTGACCGCGTCGCCGATCGCGTCGACCGGGTCGCGGTCCACCACTCGCGGGTCGTCGTCCTCGCCCTCCCCGGCCGGGGCGGGCAACTCCAGGGACAGGGGCCGGTAGCGGATCTCCACCGGATACGACCGGCCCGACACCTCGACGATCGGTGCGGGCGTACCGGATTCGTCGGCGAAGTGACGGGCGAACAGCTCCGGATCGATGGTCGCGGAGGTGATGACCACCTTGAGGTCGGGTCGCTTGGGCAGCAGCTGCTTCAGATAGCCGAGCAGGAAGTCGATATTGAGGCTGCGTTCGTGGGCCTCGTCGATGATGATCGTGTCGTAGCGGCGTAACAGGCGGTCGCGCTGGATTTCGGCCAGCAGGATGCCGTCGGTCATCAGCTTGATCAGCGTGCGTTCGGACGCCTGATCGGTGAAGCGGACCGTGTAGCCGACCACATCGCCGAGTTCGGTGTCCAATTCCTCGGCGATGCGTTCGGCGACCGTGCGCGCGGCGAGCCGGCGCGGCTGGGTGTGACCGATGGTGCCGCGAATGCCGCGGCCCAGTTCGAGGCAGATCTTCGGGATCTGGGTGGTCTTGCCCGAACCGGTCTCACCGGCGATCACGACGACCTGATGGGCGGCGATCGCGGCGGCGATATCGTCGCGGCGCGCCGAGACGGGAAGCTGCTCCGGATACCGGATCGACGGGACGGCCGCGCGCCGCGCCCGGACCCGGTCCTCGGCGGTCGCGATCTCGTGCTCGAGGTCGGTGAGGTCACCGCGGGCCCGATCCAGACGGCGGCGCAAGCGAAATTCGTCGCGAATCGTGAGATCGGCCAGGCGGTTGCGCAGCGCGCGAGAGGTGGCGGCGGTCCTGGTCATTGCATCGACCAGCCTAGCGAAACCCCGACGACGCGGCCCAACGCCCTTGCTGATCTTGCTCCGCATCCGCCGCCCGATATGTCACCATCGAATCATGGCCGCTGGTTCGGGAACGCCGATGTGGGTCCGTGCCCTGCGAGTCGTCTCACTGCTGCTCGGCATAGTCGCGCTGGCCCGAGAGGAGCTCCGCTCCCTCACCGCGACCCTCCGCACCGCAGTGCGCCGACCCCTCCACCGCCTCCGCCACCCCCGCGGCGGCCCCCTCCCCGGCCACCCCTGACCCCACCCTCCCCAGGCCCGGCAGCACAGCCGCACCCTTTATTCGAATCCGCACCCCTTGTGGGGCCATGTAGCGGGTGCGGATTCGAATAAAGGGTGCGGCTGGGTTTCGTGCTCTCGAGGGTGGGCGTGTTCGGGGTGGTGGGGAGGGTGGGCGTGGGAGGATCGGGGGATGGAGACGGGTGTGGGGACGCCGTGGTGGGTTCGGGTTCTTCGGGTGGGGTTCGGGGTGTTGGGGGTTGTTGTGGTGCTGTGGCTTCCGGTTCGGGATGGGGGGAATGCGGGGTTTTCGGTGGGGAATTACTTCAGTTACTTCACCATCGAGTCGAATGTGCTGGGGGCGGTCGTATTGCTCGTGGGTGGGGTGATCGATCCGCGGGGGCGGCGGTGGCAGGTGGTGCGGGGAGCGGCGGCGTTGTATCTGCTCATCACAGGGGTGGTGTACGCGGTATTGCTCGCGAATGTGGATGTGTCGCTGACGGATCAGTGGATCAATCACACGCTGCATCGGGTGCAGCCGATCGTGATGGTGGTCGATTGGCTGGTGGTTCCGGCGGGGCTCGGGGTGTCGGCGCGATTGGTGGGGGCGTGGTTGATCTATCCGGCGGTGTACGGGGCGTACAGCTTGATTCGGGGGCCGATCGTCGACTGGTATCCCTATCCGTTCCTGGACCCACGCACGCAGGGGTATCCGTCCATGCTCATCGGGCTGGTGATCCTCGCCGCGGTCTTCGCATTGCTGGCGGCCGCGGTGGCCTGGGTCGGTGACCTGCGAGAACCTCGGCGCGCCGAGAGCGGTGTCGCGCGGCGCGGGTAGGGTGGGCCGCGATCGAGGTCGCGTGGGAGAGGAGTGCGGACGTGGGTGCGTTGTGGCACGGTTTCGCCGATATGGGCGCGGTCGAGCGGGACGGCGCGTTCGTCGTGGCGCGGGGTGAGGGCGCCTATGTGTGGGATCGGGACGGCAACCGCTATCTCGACGCGACCGCCGGGCTGTGGTTCACCAATGTCGGGCACGGGCGGCGGGAGATCGCCGACGCGGTGGCCGCCCAGTTGTCGACGCTGGCGCACTACAGCAACTTCGGTGATATCGCCGCGCCCGTGACTCAGGAACTGGCGCAACGGCTTTCGGAGCTGGCCCCCGTCCCGGGCAGCAAGATCATGTTCACCTCGGGCGGCTCCGATTCCGTCGACACCGCCGCCAAACTCGCCCGCCGCTACTGGCACGAACTGGGCAAGCCGGACAAGACGCTGCTCGTCGGCCGTCGCCTCGCCTACCACGGCATGCACGTCGCCGGAACCGCCCTCGCGGGCATCACCGTGAATCGCGAGGGCTACGGCGAACTCGTGCCCGACGCCCGCACGATCGAATGGAACGACGCCGCCGCCCTGGCGACGCTCCTCGACGAGGTCGGCGCGGACCGCATCGCCGCCTTCTTCTGCGAGCCGATCATCGGCGCGGGCGGAATCTACCTACCGCCCGAGGGGTACCTCGCCGAGGTCCGGCGACTGTGCCGCGACAACGACATCCTGTTCGTCGCCGACGAGGTCGTCACCGGTTTCGGCCGCATCGGCGGATCCTGGTTCGCCTCCACCAGATTCGGCCTCGAACCGGACCTCATGACCACCGCCAAGGGCCTCACCTCCGGCTACCTGCCCATGGGCGCGGTCTTCGCCGCCCCGCGCGTGGCCGAACCGTTCCACTCCGGCGGCGTCTGGTTCCGCCACGGCTACACCTACGGCGGTCACGCCGGCGCCGCCGCCGCGGCCATGGCCAATCTCGACATCATCGAACGCGAGCACCTGCTCGACGCCAGCAAGAACCTCGAATCCCTGCTGCACGAGCACCTCGCCCCGCTCGCCGACCACCCGCGCGTGGCCGAGATCCGCAGCGGCCTCGGCGCGGTCGCCGCCGTCCAGCTCGCCGACCCCGCCGAAGGTCCGGCCATGGTGAAAGCCCTGCGCGCCCAAGGCATCTCGGGCCGCGCCGCCGGACAGGGCGCATTGCAGATCTCCCCGTCGTTCGTCATCACCGAACACCAGGTGGCCGATCTCGCCACCGGAATCGCCCGCGCCCTCGGCTGACCGCTACAACGCCAGCGTCAGGAACACGCTGTGCGGATCCGGCACGTACTCGGCGAAGGGCGCGCAGGGCCGGAATCCGTGCCGCTCGTACAACCGCCGAGCGGGCGAGAAGAATTCGCCCGCACCGGTTTCCAGGCTCAGCCGCCGGTATCCGCGCTCGCGCGCCGTGGCGACGAGGTGACCGAGCATTCTCGCCCCCACCCCTCGGCCGCGGAACGTCGCGGCCGTGCGCATCGCCTTGATCTCGCCGTGCTCCGGATCGATCTCCCGCAGCGCGCCGCATCCGGCGAGCGTGTCGCCGTCGCGCAGCGACCACACCGTCACCCCCGGTTCGCGCAGCCCGGCCGGATCCAGGGCGTGCGCGCTCTCCTCCGGTGAGTGGGCGCGCATCTCGGCCAGATGCCGTGTGAGCAGCTCGATCAGGTCGGCCGCGGTCACGTCCTCCACCACTATTCGCACACCGACACCGTAAACAACGTGCCCGCACGCGCGCGGGATGCGAGCATGGAGACAGGGCGCGAAGGGGCAGTGCGGCGAAAGGTGTTCGGCTGTGGGCGGGTTCGTGCTGGAGTTCGGGGCGCTGCGGTGGGGGGTCCTGCTCGCGTTCGCGGTGACGGGGGCGATCGTGGCGGGGCGGGTCGCGGCGGGGTCGCTGGATCGGGAGGCCGATGCCGCCCATCTGCTCATGTGCCTGGTGATGGGGGTGATGCTGGTCTTCCCGGTGTCGGCGAGCCATCACGCGATCAGCGGTGTGCTGACCGCCATGGTCGTGGTGTACGCGCTGCTGCTGGGCGACCGGATCATCCAGCGCCGCAATGGAACCGGACCGGCCATCGCCTATCATCTCGTGGCCGCGGCCGCCATGCTCTACGCCATGTCGGCGCACCTGTCCGGCGGCCACCGGCCGGTGCTGATCGCGCTCGCGGTCCTGTTCGCGGCCGACGCCGCGCTGACGCTGTTGCCCACGCGAATCTCGCTGTGGCACACCCTGATCCATCCCTCGGGCGCGGCGGGTCCGAGCGCCCTCGTTCCGCACCTGGTGATGGATCTGGGCACCGCCTACATGATGATCGCGGCGTCGGCGTGAGGATTCAGACCGTCACCGGATGATCGGGCGCCACCCGGCCGCCCAGCCGCACCCAGCCGTCGGAATCCCATTCGGTGAACAGCTGCGACCCCGCGCCCTGGGTGATGATCAGCCCGCGCCGCAGCAGCGCCGTGAGCGCGATCGCCGCCGCGCCGGTCGCCTCGTCCTCGCGAATCCCCATGGCGGGGGCGAACATTCGCGACCGGATCGCGCCGCGCTGCTCGTCCACCCAGGTCCACACGTAGTGCTGCCCCTCGGTGAAATCCTCCGGGCGCAGCGTGAGCAGGTCGTCCAGATTCTCGAACTGGTCGAAGGCGAAGGTCGGGGTCCACTCCGCGCGGGCGCGCACCCAGGTCAGCCCGGTGTCGAGCGCCTCGGTCTCGACCGGTCCGGCGGGCACGTCGAGCACCTTCACCGGCTCGCCGACGCTCGCCAGCCACCAGGCCGCGCCCACCGACGGATGCCCGGCGAACGGCAGCTCGATCGCGGGGGTGTAGATCCGCATCCGGGCGCGCCCGCCGCTCGGCCGGTCCACCACGACGGTCTCGCTGTACCCCGCCCGCGCCGCCAGCGCCTGATGGTCCACGCCCACGACATCCTCCGCGCGGGCGATGCCCAGCGCGTTGCCGAACCGGCCCGCCGCGTCGGTGAAGACGCGCACCACCTCGATCTGCGTACTGTCGCTCTCGACTCCGCCCATGTGCTCGAGCCTACTCGAGGCCGAAGAGCCCTGCCGACCGGAAGTTTCCGGGGCAGGGCTCAACGGGGTCGAATCAGACGTTCGCCGAGGCGAGGGCCTCGGTGTTCTGCACCGCCTGGCCGACACCGGCGACGATGGCGGCCACCCGCAGCGCCTCGAAGATCACCTCACGCGAGGCGCCCGCCTCGCGCAGGGTGTGCTCGTGCGCCTCCAGGCAGTGCTGGCAGCCGTTGATCGACGACACCGCGAACGACCACAGCTCGAAATCGGCCTTGTCCACGCCCGGGGAGCCGATGATCTGCATGCGCAGCCCGGCCCGCAGGTCGTCGTAGCGGCCGCCGAGGAACGCCCGGCCCCGGTAGAACACATTGTTCATGCCCATGATCGAGGCCGCGCCGAGAGCGGCGTTGTACGCCTCGGCCGACAGCGTGTCGGCCGCCTCCTCGGCGATCTCGCGCAGCGTGGTGGCCGAGCGGGTGGCCGCCGCGGTGGCGAGCAGGGTGCCCCACAGCTGCTGTTCGTTCAACACGGTCGACCGCGCGATGGACGACAGATTCAGCTTGAGGTCCTTGGCGTACTCGGGAAGCGAGTTCTTCAGGTTCTCTACAGACAAGCGATCCTCCGGGAGATGGAAATCAGACGCTGGCGCTCAGGAGCTCACCCGCGTCGATGGTCGGGTCGCCCTTCTTCCAGTTGCACGCGCACAGCTCGTCGGACTGCAACGCGTCCAGCACGCGCAGCACCTCGTCGACATTGCGGCCGACCGAACCGGCGGTGACGGACACGAACTGGATCTCGTTGTTCGGGTCCACGATGAAGGTCGCGCGGTCGGCGACACCGTCGGCGTTCAGCACGCCGGTCGCGGTGGTCAGCTCGCGCTTGAGGTCCGACAGCATCGGGAACGGCAGGGTCTTGAGGTCCTCGTGCTGCGCCCGCCACTGGAAGTGCACGAACTCGTTGTCCACCGACACCCCGAGCACCTGCGCGTCGCGGTCGGCGAACTCCTCGTTCAGCTTGCCGAACGCGGCGATCTCGGTCGGGCAGACGAAGGTGAAGTCCTTGGGCCAGAAGAACACGATCCGCCACTTGCCCGCGTGGTCGTCGCTCGTGACCCGGGTGAAGTAGTCGTCGGGCTGCTGAGCATTCACCTTGGACAGGTCGCCGCCGATGACCGCGGTCAGGTTGTAGGCGGGGAACTGGTCGCCGATGGTCAGCAGTGCCATGCTTGCTCCTCTTCGTTGTCGGGATTGCCGTGCGAAGTGTTCGTGGTGATCTTGCCCCAACCTGGGGTTAAAGGTAAAGGTGATCAGTCGCACTATACTGATAGGCGTGACTGATCAGACTTATCAGCCCACCCTGTCACAGCTGCGTGCGTTCGTGGCGATCGCGGAGTACCGCCACTTCGGCACCGCGGCCGCGCGGCTGAATGTGAGCCAGCCAACGCTATCGCAGGCCCTGGCATCACTGGAAAACGGACTGGGACTGCAACTGATCGAGCGCAGCACCCGCCGCGTGCTGGTGACCGCGGCGGGCAAAAGGCTGCTGCCGCAAGCGATGGCGACCCTCGAGGCCGCGGACCGTTTCGTCGCCTCGGCGGCCGGGGACGGCCTCGGCGGCAGTCTGCGCCTGGGCATCATCCCGACCGTCGCCCCGTACGTGCTCCCCGGCCTGCTGCCCGAATTGCGTTCGCGGCTACCGGCATTGGTGCCGCACGTGATCGAGGACCAGACCGCGCGGCTGCTCGACGGCCTGCGCACCGGCGTGCTCGACGTGGCGCTGCTGGCCCTGCCCGCCGAGGTCTCCGGCCTGGTCGAGATCCCGCTCTACACCGAGGAATTCGTGCTGGTCACCCCGCGCGGGCACGAACTGGCGGGCCGCACCGACGTCGCGCCCGAGGCATTGGATCTGCTGCCCCTGCTGCTGCTCGACGAGGGCCACTGCCTGCGCGATCAGACCCTCGAACTGTGCCGCGCCCGGGATGTGCGCCCGGGTCCCGTCGGGGACACCCGCGCCGCGTCGCTGGCGACCGTGGTGCAGTGCGTCTCGGGTGGCCTGGGCGTCTCGCTGATTCCGGAGATGGCCGTGGCCGCCGAAACCGCCCGGGGCACATTGGATATCGCGCGGTTCGCCGCGCCCGCGCCCGGCCGCACCCTGGGGCTGGTGTTCCGCGGCTCGACCGCCCGCGTCGAGGACTACGAACGGCTCGCCGAGATCATTCGCGAACAGCGCCCGCACCAGCGCGATTGACCCTGCGGGGAGGGTCTGACACGCTCGGGCCGTGCGGATTCATCATCTCAATTGCGGCAGCATGTCCATGGGCGCGATCGCGCACTGCCTGCTGGTCGAGACCCGGGCCGGGCTGGTGCTGGTGGACACCGGTTTCGGGCTCGATTGCGTGCGCAATCCCGGGAAGTTGCTGGGTCCGAGCCGATTCGTGGTGGGCGCCAAACCCGCCGAGCACGAGACCGCGATCCGTCAGATCCAGGCGCTGGGCTACGACCCCGCCGACGTGCGGCACATCATCCTCACCCACCTGGATTTCGACCACGCCGGGGGACTGTCGGACTTCCCGCAGGCCGTGGTGCATGTGCACGGACCCGAATTCCGCGCGGCGACCGCGAGCCGCGCGACGTCCGAACGCATCCGCTACCGCGCGGCGGAGTGGTCGCACGGCCCGCGCTGGATGGTCAACGAATTCGAGGGCGGCGAACCGTGGTTCGGCTTCCGGGCCGTGCGCGACCTGCCCGGGCTGCCCCCGGAGATCCTCGTGATCCCGCTGCCCGGCCACACCCGCGGCCACGTCGGGGTGGCGGTGGACCACGGCAACGGCTGGCTGCTGCACGCCGGGGACGCCTTCTACCTCGACAGCGAGATCGATCCGGTGAATCCGCGCACCCCGTGGCTGTGGCGGCTGCTGGAACTGAGCGCGATCTCGGCGGGGACGTACCGGGAGAACCAGCGTCGGCTCGTGGAGTTGAACCGCGAACACGGCGGCGAGATCACCATCTTCTGCTCGCACGACCCGCACGCCTTCGCGCGGCTGACCGGGACCGCTGTGCGCCCCACGCCCTGACGGTTCAGCAATCGATCAGCACCGACTTCGAAACGGTCATTGCGTTTCGCTATGACCGTGAGTGAGGTCACGCGTCAGCGTTTTCCGCCTGGCCGCACGAATTCGGCACAGTGGTCTCATGCGACCGACCAGACCCCGCACACCCGAATCGGCAACTCCTCGGTTATCGGGATGGTTCGCATGAGCAGGCTCCGGGACGTCGGCGATCGGCTGTTCGTCTACGGCACGCTCCAATTCGCCCCCGTCCTGGACGAACTCATCGGCCGGATGCCCGAACACGACATCGCGGTGGCGCCCGGCTGGTGGGTGGTCGCGCTGCCGGGCCGGTTCTATCCGGGGCTGGTCGCCCGGCCCGAGCGCATGGCGGGCGGCCTCGTGCTGAGCGGGCTCACCGACCGCGAGTGGCGGGAGATCGACGCGTTCGAGGACGACGAGTACGACCTGCGGCCGATCGAGGTGATCGGCCACCCCGAACCCGTGCCGACCTACGTGTGGACCGCGGAGATCACCCGCAACGACTGGCTGCCCGAGGTCTTCGCCGCCGACCACCTCGACCGCTACGTCGAGCGCTGCGCGCGCTGGCGACGCGAGGCGGTGCTCGGCGAACGGGAGTCGTAGCCCGAACGCGTGGCGAGGGTCACACACTGCCCAGCCGCTGCCCAGTTCGCAGTCGGCGAATTAAGCACATTGCTCAACTTCTGATCCATCTGTTGTTCATTCCGCCCCGCAGGGACAGTATGGCGGCAACGAATGCACAACCACGGAGACGCCCCCGCGGCGTCGAACGGACGGGTGGAACAGATGACCGAGCTCGCCGATCGCGACCTGATCCCGGCACCGTACGACCTCGCCGACCGCTATCGCGTCGGCGGCGGCACCGTCGTCCTGACCGGTGTCCAGGCCATCGCCCGCCAGCTGGTGGAACAGCACGTGCGCGATCTGCGCGCGGGCCGCCGCGTGGGCACCTTCGTCTCCGGCTATCAGGGCTCACCCCTCGGCGGCGTGGACCGGATGCTCGGCGGAATGCCGGATGTGCTGGCGCAGCACGACATTCGCTTCGTGCCGGGCCTGAACGAGGAACTGGCCGCGACCGCGGTGTGGGGCAGTCAGGGCTCGCTGCCCGACGGCAACCGCCTCACCCACGACGGCGTGGTGGGCGTCTGGTACGGCAAGGGTCCCGGCCTGGACCGCGCCACCGACGCGCTGCGCCACGCCAACATGTACGGCGCGAATCCCGGTGGCGGCGTGCTGCTGCTGGTCGGCGACGATCCGGCCTCGAAGTCCTCGACGGTCCCGGCGGTGTCGGAACGCTCGCTGGCGGCGATGAACATCCCGGTCCTGTTCCCGCGCAACGCCCGCGAGATCATCACCATGGGCCTGCACGGCGTGGCGCTGTCCCGCGCGTCCGGCTGTCTGGTGGCGCTGAAGATCGTCGCCGATGTGGCCGACGGGGCGTGGTCGGTCGACGGCTCGGTGGGCGACCTCGAGATCGTAGTACCCGAAATCGAGTGGGACGGTAAGCCTTTCGTGTACCGGCAGCGGCCCATGGCGGCTCCCGCCGACAGCCTGCTCGCCGAGGCGGACCTGTACGGGCCGCGCTGGAAGTTGGTCGAGGAGTACAGCACCCGCAACCACCTCGATGTCGTCGAGATCGATCCGCCGCACGCGCGCACCGGCCTGGCCGCGACCGGAACGACCTTCGACGCCCTGCGCCAGGCCCTGCTCGATCTCGGCGCGGACGACGCGGCGCTGTACCGGGCGGGTGTGCGGCTGCTGCGCATCGGCATGCCGTTCCCGTTGGCGCCGCAGCGTATTCGTGAGTTCGCCGCCGGACTGGATCGGCTCATCGTGGTGGAGGACAAGACCGCCTTCGTCGAGACGCGGATCCGGGAGATCCTCTACGGCAGCGCGAACGCCCCACTGATCCTCGGCAAGCGCGACGCCGAGGGGCGGCCGCTGTTCGACCACGGCGGCGAACTGACCGCCGCGCGGATCGCCGCCCCGCTGCGCCGCGCCCTCGACGGCCGCATCGACCTGAAACGTCCACTGCCGCAACCCTTGTCGCTGTCGGTGCTGCCGACCACGCGCGCCGCCTACTTCTGCAGCGGCTGCCCGCACAACCGTTCGACGGCCGTACCGGAGGGTTCGCTGGCGGGCGGCGGCATCGGCTGCCACACCATGGTGACGATGTCGCCCCGCACCGACAGCAAGGTGCTCGGCCTGACCCAGATGGGCGGCGAGGGCGCCCAGTGGATCGGTCTCGCCCCGTTCACCGAGGTGCCGCACCTGTTCCAGAACATCGGCGACGGAACCTATTTCCACTCCGGGCAACTCGCGATCCAGGCGTGCGTCGCCGCCGGGGTGAACATCACCTACAAACTGCTCTACAACGACGTGGTCGCCATGACCGGCGCGCAGGACGCCGAGGGCGCGCTCGCGGTGCCGCGGCTGACCCACAAACTGCGCGTGGAGGGCGTCCGCAAGATCATCGTCTGCGCCGACGACCCGACGAAGTACCGCAAGCGCGACCTCGCCCCGGAAACCCTGCTGTGGCACCGGGATCGGCTCGACGAGGCGCAACGCCTGCTGCGCGAGATCCCCGGCGTGACCGTGCTCATCTACGACCAGCACTGCGCCGCCGACGCCCGCCGTCGCCGCAAGCGCGGCACCCTGCCCGCCCGCACCACCCGCGTGCTGATCAACGAGGCGGTGTGCGAGGGCTGCGGCGACTGCGGGGTCAAGAGCAACTGCCTGTCGGTGCAGCCGGTCGACACCGACTTCGGCCGCAAGACCCGCATCGACCAGACCTCCTGCAACACCGACTACAGCTGCCTGGACGGCGACTGCCCGTCCTTCGTCACGGTCGACCTGCCGGACCCCGCGAAGGCCAAGGCGCGCAAGCGTTCCCGGCCGCGGCCGCCCGAGCTGCCCGAACTCGACGCCGCGCCGCCGACCGGCACCCAGAACGTCTTCCTCGCGGGCATCGGCGGCACCGGCATCGTCACCGTCAACCAGGTGCTCGCCACCGCCGCCATGCGCGCCGGATACGAGGTGGCGAGCCTCGACCAGATCGGCCTGAGCCAGAAGGCCGGACCCGTCGTCTCGCATCTGCGCTTCGCCCCCGGCGCGCTCGAACCGTCGAACCGGCTCACCCCCGCCGCGGCCGACTGCATCGTGGCCTTCGATCTGCTCGCCGCCACCGACGCCAAGAACCTCGCGTATGGATCGAAGACGGCCACGCTGTCGGTCGCCTCCACCAGCCGCACCCCGACCGGCGCGATGGTCTACGACAAGACCGTGACCTACCCGGAGACGACCGCCCTGCTCGCGCGGCTGGAACGGGTCTCGCGCACGGTACGCGCCTTCGACGCGCTGGCCGCCGCGGAAACGCTGTTCGGCGACACCACCACCGCGAACTTCCTGCTGGTCGGCGCGGCCTGCCAACTCGGCGGCCTGCGCCTGCCCGCGGCGGCGATCGAGGAGGCCATCGAGATCAACGGGGTGGCCGTCGCCGCCAATATCGCGGCCTTCCGCTGGGGCCGCGCCGCGGTGGCCCGGCCCGCCGAATTCGCCGCGGCCACCGCCCGCCCCGCACCCGAACAACCCGAGATCGCCGTTCCCGCCGACCTTTTCGAGGGCCTGACCGCCACCGGGGAGACGCGCCGCCTCGTAGAATCACGCGCCGTCGAACTCGTCGGCTTCCAGAACGCCCGCCTCGCCCGCGACTACGTGGCCACCGTGCAGCGCGTCTGGTCGGCCGAGCGCGCGGTCACCGAGCGCACCGAGTTCAGCGAGCAGGTGGCGCGCGGGCTGTACAAGTTCACCGCCTACAAGGACGAATACGAGGTCGCCAGGAGACTCGTCGATCCGGCCTTCCTGCGGGAGGTCGAGGAGCGGATCCCCGGCGGCACGAACCTCACCTACCGCCTGCATCCGCCGGTGCTGCGCGCACTGGGCCGGACGAAGAAGATGGGCTTCGGACCCCGCTCGCATCTCGCGCTGCGACTGCTCGCCAAGGGAAAGCGCCTGCGCGGCACCGCGTTCGACCCGTTCGGCGCGACGCGCGTGCGCCGGATCGAACGCGCCCTGCTGGCCCACTACACCGAGATGATCACCGCCCTGACCGCCACCCTGGCCACCGACTACGACCGCGCGGTGCGCGCGGCGGCGCTGGCCGACGTGGTGCGCGGCTACGAGGACGTCAAACTGGCCTCGATCGAGGACTATCGGAACCGCTTGCGCGCCTTGGACATCCAGCCGCCCGAGCTGCCGTGAGACGCGAGCGGGGCGGCCCCGTCATGGGACCGCCCCGCCGCCGAATCCGCGCAGTCAGCCGACGCCGACGCCCGCGCGCAGGGCGTGCGGCTCGATCGCGCCGCGGACCAGGGCCCGCGCGTCGATCGTCTCGGCCCGGTACGGCAGCGTCGCCAGCGTCTCGGTCATCTTCGCGACCGGATCCGCGAGCGCGGCCGAGGTGCCGAACAGGAACGTCCACTCGTGCTCGTCGCTGACATACGGCACGACCGTGTCGAACAGGCTGTGGAACCGGTCCCAGGACCGTTCCAGGGTCTCGTTGCGCCACATGGTCTGACAGCCCGCCTGCGCGGCGAGCACCCCGCCCTCGGCGAGCAGCGCCTTACATCGCTGCAGGAACTCGTCCTCGTAGAGGCGGTTGTGCTGGGCGTCCTCGACCCGCTCGTCCGGCAGATCGATCACGATCATGTCGTAGCGGGTGCCCGCCGCCTCGGCGCGCGCCAGGAAGTCCCAGCCGTCGGCGTAGTGCATCTTGATCGGCCCGGTCCGCGCGACCGCCTCGGCCAGATCGGCCTCGGTGTAGCCGTAGGGCAGATGCTTCGCGCACAGCTCCACCTCGAGCTGATCGATGTCGACGTGGTCGACCAGCGACGCCCCGGCGGCCACCGACATCTGCGACGCCACGCCCTCACCGGACCCGATGATCAGCACCTTGTCCAGCTTGGCGGCCAGCGCGTACCCGGGCACCAGCATGGCCTCGTGATAGGTCAGCTGGGAGTACTCGGTGGACTGCCGGTCGTCGTCGGAGAACAGCGACACCCCCTGCGCGGTCCTCGCGATCACCATGTGCTGGAACGGGGTTCGCGTGTCCACGATGACGTCCTGCAGCTCCCAGACCCGCGTCAGGCCCTCGCCGACGGGTTCGTGGATCCGCCGCGCCGCGTGCCCGCGCTGGATGACCTCCATGTGCACACTGCCCGGCGACAACTCGGCCTGGAGCAGTTCCACCGCCTTGGTGGCGCCCGCGCCGATACTGCCGCAGGTGAACACGTCGACGAAGATGTCGCCCGATTCCGGATAGGTGTGAATCGAGGCGTGCGACTCCGACAACAGCGCCAACACGGTGACACCCTGCGGATCGAACTTCTTGTGCGTCACGTCGCAGATGGTGACACCGGCTCCCAGCAACGATTTTCGAAGCGCTGTTTCGAGTCGTTCGAGATCGTCGCAGAGGGCTGCGTCGACGCCACCGAACTCGGCCAGCACATGCCAACCGGTGAATTCTGCCGTCATGGGCCAAACTCACTCTCGCTCAGCGCCAATGACACGGACGGTCAGAGGCGGGAAACCATTGAAGGACACCGACGAATAGCTCGCCGTATAAGCGCCGGTATCGAGGATCCGAACGGGATCACCGGCTCGCAGCGTGGTGGGGAGGAGAACCCGCGTGCGTTGGTAGAGTACATCGTCTCCGTCGCAGGTAGGACCGGCAATCACCGCCTCGTCGACAGGGTCACCGTCTCGTAAGGTTTCGATCCGGTAGGCGATGTACTCGTTCTCGGTCTCGGCCATGCCGTTGTAGCGGCCGATGTCGAGGTATATCCAGCGCCGCCCGTCCGGCGCGGTGCGCACGTTCACGACCTCGGCGTGGATCACACCGGCGTTGCCCACCAGGGCACGGCCGGGTTCCACCACCAGATCGGTGTGCTCCGGGAGATGGCGCGCCGCCGCCGCGGCGATCACCGTAGTCAGCTCCGGCAGCGCGGGCGCGGGATCGGCGTACGAAATCGGAAGTCCGCCACCGATGTTCACGGCGGTGACCGGAATGTCCTTGACCGCCAGCGCTTCCGCGATCGCGCCCGCCTGTTCCAGACCGATCCGCCACGCGTCCGGATCCAATTGCTGTGAGCCCACATGGAAATACGGTCCGGCCACCGTCAGCCCGAGATCGCGTGCCCGCACCAGCAGCCGCACCGCCTCACCGGGCGCGCAGCCGAACTTCGTGCCGAACGGGGTCTGCGACTGCGGCGCGGACGCCAGGAACCGGCATTCCACCTCCGACCCGGGTGCGTACTCGGCGATGCGCTCGAGGTCGTCCTCGGTGTCGAAGGCGTAGCGGCGCACGCCCGCGGCGTGGGCGGCCGCGATGTGGCTCGCCTTCTTGATCGGATTGCCGTAGCAGAGTGCGGCCGGGTCGACGCCCAGGCTCAGGCACTGCTCGATCTCGCCGATACTGGCGACGTCGAATTCCGCGCCCTCGGAGCGGAGCAGCCGGATGATCTCCGGCATCGGAGAGGCCTTGACCGCGAACCTGATTCGCGCCGTGGGTAGGGCGGAGCGCAGTGCGCGGTAGTTGTCGCGCACCCGGGCGAGGTCGATGACGAGACAGGGCGACTCGGGCGCGTTTGGACTCAACAATCTAAGGGAACTCTCTTTCTTCTGGGCAGCCTCCCGCTGCGGGCAGCGAGCGAGACAGTATCAGCAGGGTGCCGGGAAAAACGAACCGGATTGACGTCGGCTTGCTCACGCCGCGGGTTTTCGGCGCAAGATCATCGCGCTGACGGGCAGGTGACGGGACGTGTTCATCCCGCCGTCACCGTGACCTCGTCGAACACCACGTCACCGGCCGCGTCGGACTCGGCGAGATCGACCACCGCGTCGATGGACCAGCCGTGGTCGCCGGCCGGATCGTCGAGCACCTGGCGCACCCGCCAGAACCCCGGCCGGGTCTCGATCTGGAACAGCCGCGGTCCGCGCGCGTTCGGTCCCGTGCCCAGCGTCCCGTACTCGGCGAAGTAGGGTTCGAGCTCGGCCTCCCAGTCGGGGCCGTCGTCGAGTTCGGCGAGCCGGTCCCAGCGGCCCAGCGCGGCCAGTTCGACCCGCCGGAACATGGCGTTGCGCACCAGCACCCGGAAGGCGCGTTCATTGGCGGTGATCGGGCGGACCGTCTCCGCGCCGAAGACGAGCTGATCGTCGTCGGTCTCCGCGCCCGGATTGGTGAGCTGCTCCCATTCGTCGAGCAGGCTCGAATCCACTTGGCGCACAAGCTCGCCCAGCCACTCGGTGATGTCGTCGAGTTCCTCGGTGCGCGCCGACTCGGGCACGGTGCGCCGCAGCGCCCGGTAGGCGTCGGCCAGGTAGCGCAGCACCAGACCCTCCGAGCGCGCCAGCTCGTATTCGCCGATCAGTTCGGCGAAAGTCATGGAGCGCTCGATCATCTCGCGCACCACCGATTTGGGGGCGGGGCTGAACTCCGACACCCACGGGTGGCCCGCGCGGTAGGTCTCGAAGGCGGGTTCGATCAGCTCGGCCAGCGGTTTGGGCCAGGTGACGTCCTCGAGCAGCTCCATGCGCTCGTCGTATTCGATGCCGTCGGCCTTCATCTCGGCGATCGCGGCGCCGCGCGCCTTGTGCTGCTGGGCGAGCAGCAGCTGACGCGGATCCTCCAGCGTGGACTCGATGACCGACACCACATCCAGTGTGTAGGTCGGGGCGTCGCTGTCAAGCAACTCCAGCGCGGCCAGCGCGAACGGCGACAGCGGTTGGTCGAGGGCGAAGTCGCGTTGCAGGTCGACGGTGAGCCGGGCGCGGCGGCCGAATTCGTCCGGCTCGTCGAGCTGTTGGACCACCCCGGCGTCGCGCAGCGCGCGGTAGAGCCGGATCGCCTTGAGGATGTGCTTGCGCTGCGCGGGCCGCGGTTCGTGGTTGTCCTCGAGCAGATGCCGCATGGCGTCGAAACAGTTGCCGGGCCGCGCGATCACGTTGAGCAGCAACGAATTCGTCACCCGGAACCGGGACACCATCGCCTCGGGCTGGGCGGCCACCAGCCGGTCGAAGGTGTCCTCGGACCAGGACACGAAACCCTCGGGCGGCTTGCGGCGCTGCACCTTTCGCTGCTTCTTCGGATCGTCGCCCGCCTTGGCCAGCAGCCGCGCGTTCTCGATCTCGTGTTCGGGCGCCTCGACCACGACCGTGCCCATCGTGTCGTACCCCGCCCGCCCGGCGCGCCCGGCGATCTGATGGAACTCGCGGGCCTTGAGGCGGCGGGTGCGCACGCCGTCGAATTTGGTGAGCCCGGTCAGCAGCACCGTGCGGATCGGCACGTTGATGCCGACGCCGAGCGTGTCGGTGCCGCAGACGACCTTGAGCAGACCCTCCTGGGCCAGCCGCTCCACCAGGCGGCGGTACTTGGGCAGCATGCCCGCGTGATGCACGCCGATGCCGTGCCGGATCAGCCGCGACAGCGTCTTGCCGAATCCGCTGGAGAACCGGAACGAGCCGATGGCCTCGGCGATGGCGTCCTTCTCGGCCCTGGACGCGAAGTTCACGCTCGTCAGCGCCTGCGCGCGCTCGAGCGCGGCGGCCTGCGTGAAATGCACGACGTAGACCGGGGATTGGTTGGTGGTGACCAGTTCCTCGAGCGTCTCGGTGATCGGCGTGCGCACATACGAGAACAGCAGCGGCACCGGACGTTCGGTGCCGGTGACGACCGCGGTGGAGCGACCGGTGCGGCGCTCGAGGTCCTTCGCGAAGAAGTCCACCTCGCCCAAAGTGGCCGACATGAGCAGGAATTGGGCCCTCGGCAGTTCCAGCAGCGGCACCTGCCACGCCCAGCCGCGATCGGGGTCCGAGTAGAAATGGAACTCGTCCATCACGACCTGGCCCACGTCGGCCGCCGCGCCCTCGCGCAGCGCCAGATTCGCCAGGATCTCGGCGGTCGCGCAGATGATCGGGGCGGTGGGATTGACCGCGGCGTCGCCGGTGACCATGCCCACCCGGTCCGCGCCGAACACCTCGCACAGGGCGAAGAACTTCTCGCTCACCAGGGCCTTGATGGGCGCGGTGTAGTAGGTGCGCTGCCCGCGATTGAGCGCCGCGAAGTGCGCGCCGACCGCGACCATCGACTTCCCGGAACCGGTGGGGGTCGCCAGAATGACATTGGACCCGGTCATGAGTTCGAGCAGGGCCTCTTCCTGCGCCGGATACAGCGTCAGGCCCTGACTCAGGGTCCACTCGGCGAAACTCTCGTACAGCCAATCCGGATCGACGTCGGACACCGCGCGATCGGGGATCAGTTCGGACAGCTGCACGTCGCTCAACGTTACCGGCAGCCGTCGAGCGAATTGTCTAGGGGCGCTCGTCCTCGTCGTCGCCGAACCCGGTCTGTTCGGCCAGGAAGCGTTCGAACTCCGCGCCGAGTTCCTCGCCGGTGGGCAGTTCGCCGTCGCCCGCGAGCAGGCTGGACTGGCGTTCCTGGGCGCTGACGAAGCTGTCGTACTGACGTTCCAGCGCGTGCACGACGGTCTCGACCTCGGCGTTGCCCGCGATGTGCTCGTTGACCTGCTCACGGACCCGGGCGGCGGCCTCGCCGAGCGCGGCCAGCGGCAGGTGCAGGCCCGCGTTGTCGGCGACGTTCTCCAGCAGCGTCTGGGCCGCCTCGGGGTAGGCGGTCTGGGCGAGGTAGTGCGGCACGTGCACCGAGAACCCGATGGACTCGTGCCCGTGCTGGGCCAGCCGGTACTCCAGCAGCGACGAGGCGCTGCCGGGGACCTGCAACTCGCCGGGCCAGCGCTGGTGGTCGCCGATCAGGTCGCGGTCGCTGGCGTGCGCGGTGACGCCGAGCGGGCGGGTGTGCGGGATCGCCATCGGGATCGCGCTCAGACCGATGGTGCGGCGCACGCCCAGCTGTTCGGCCAGCAACCGCACCGCGGTCACGAACTTCTCCCAGCGCAGATCCGGTTCCAGCCCCGCAAGCAGCAGGAACGGGGTGCCCGTGGTGTCCTTGAGCGCCCACAGGTTCAGCTCGGGGTCGGCGTAGTCGGCGAAGTGATCGGTCTTGAACGTCATCAGCGGCCGCCGCGAGCGGTAGTCGAGCAGCTCGTCCACGTCGAACGAGGCGACCAGCTCCGATTCGAGGCTCTCGCGCAGATGGGTCGTCGCCAGTCGGACCGCGTGGCCGGCGTCGGTGAACCCCTCCAGCCCGTGCACCAGCACCGGACCCGCCCCGTCGGCGGACGACAGCTGGGGAGCGGGGAACTCCAGCTCGTACATTCGCGACTCGTAGTCCATCGCGTACTCCTTCCTGCGGTGGCCCGTCCCGACGCGCCGACCACCTCCATTGTCTCTCATTCGTATCGGAGGCCGAGCCGGGGCGGTGGACCGCACCCGGACAACAACACCTGTCCCATCGGCATTCCGCCGGTTCGTCGCGGCGTGCCTGCCCGGGGTGTCCTGCGGTTTCGGCCATAGTGGGGTCCGTGATCGCGCTCGGCCGTGCCCTCGGATGCGCGGCGCTGGCCGGGGTGCTGGCGGCGTGCGGCGCGACCGTGTCCGGGCATCCGCGGGCCGCGCGCGGCGGGCACGTCGAGGGGTCGCTCACCCGGTTGCTGCCGGGGCGGGAGCAGTTTCCGGCGCGGTACGTTCCCGTGGTGCTGTCCGCCGAGCGGGCCGCCCGCGCGGCCGCGGATCTCAGCGGCGTCGCCGACGGCGCGCGGGTCGAACCCGCCGACTGCGCCGAACCCGTGCCGTCCTTCGCGCCGGATCGGGGCGCGATCGAGGTGGGCACCGACGACACGACCCGTTCCACGCTCACCGTCCAGCTCACCCGCTCCGACGGCGCGCTGGCCGAGCTGCGCGCCCGGCTCGAACGCTGCGGCGCGGTCCGCGCCACCCGCGGTTCGCTCACGAATATGGTTGTGACACAGATCGTTTCGGCACCCTCCGCCGACGCCGACGACACCTTGGCGCTGGACCGCACGGTGGCCGGACAGGTGAGCGGACCCGGCCTGACCCGGACCATGCGGACGCTGCTGGGCCAGGTGGGCGATGTGCGCGTGGCGGTCACCTATCTCAGCTACGACGACGGCCCGCCCGACGCGGCGGGCTTGGATCAGCTGTTCACCGCCGCCGTCGCCGACGTTCGGAACGGCTGAACCGGGGGTAGGTTCGGGAACATGGCGAAACTCGGGACAACGGATCTGGACGTCTTCCCCCTCTGCCTGGGCGGCAACGTCTTCGGCTGGACCGCCGACCGCGCGGAGTCGTTCGAGGTGCTCGACGCCTACGTCGCGGGCGGTGGCAACTTCGTCGACACCGCCGACGTGTACTCCGCGTGGGTGCCGGGCAACAGCGGCGGCGAATCGGAGACGATCCTCGGCGAATGGCTGGCCGCGCGCGGCAACCGGGACCGCGTGGTGATCGCCACCAAGGGCAGCCGCCTCCCACCCAACGAGGGCCTGTCCGCCAAGGCGATCCATGGCGCGGTCGAGGCGTCGCTGCGGCGGTTGGGCGTCGACCACATCGATCTCTACTACGCGCACTACGACGATCCGGCCACGCCGGTGGAGGAGACGGTCGCCGCCTACGACGAGCTGGTGCGGGCGGGCAAGGTGCGCTACGTCGCCGCCTCCAACCTGTCCCCGGACCGCATCCGCGCGTCGCTGGCCGTCGCCGACCGCGAGGGCCTGGCCCGCTACGTGGCCGTGCAACCGCACTACAACCTCGTCGAACGCGCGGACTTCGAACGCGACGTGCTCCCGCTGGCCGAGGCCGAGAATCTGGCCACCGTGCCGTATTACGCACTGGCCAAAGGCTTTCTGACCGGCAAGTACCGTCCGGGCGCGGAGGTCGACAGCCCCCGCGCGCGGGGTGCGGCGGTCTACCTGGACGAGCGCGGGCTGCGCGTGCTGGACGCGCTGGACGCGGTCGCCGCCGCCCACGGCGTCGCGGTGGCGACCGTCGCGCTGGCCTGGCTCGCTGCGCAACCCACCGTCGCCGCGCCGATCGCGAGCGCGCGCACGGTCGAGCAGTTGACCGACCTGCTGGCGGTGGGCGAATTGCGGTTGAGCGACGCCGAATCGGCCTCGCTGACCGCCGCGTCGCAGTAGCGGCGGCGACACCCTAGCAGCCGGGTCCGACACATCTCGCGGTACGCGCCCGCGCGGACCCGCCTTGTCCACAACCGGAAAAGGCATCCCCAGGCGACCCGAAAGCCCAGGTCGGCGGGCTCGGGCGAGAGTGCCGGGCGCGCAAGCTGGTTGGCATGACGACACCGACCGAACCGATGCCCGACGACAACCGCTCCGTCGAGGCGCCCCGCGCCCGCGTCTGCCGCTCGCCCCGCTGCCGGGAGCGATCCGCCTTACCCCGCGGCGCGGGCCCCGACCACTCCGCCGACGAGCCGATGTGGCCGAATCCCGTCCTGCGCGTGGACGATCCGGCGGAGTTCGTCGCCGCCGTCCCGGCGCTGCTCGGTTTCGTGCCGCAGCGCTCGCTGGTGGTGTGCATGCTGGGGGAGGCCCCCGGCGAGTCGGGGTCGGTGCGGCTGGGAACGGTGGCCCGCCACGACCTGGACGTCTCCGGCTGCGGCGCGTGGGCCCGGCTGGCCGGGCAGCTGGCCGCGATCTGCGTGCAGGAACAGACCCTCGCGGTACTCGTGCTGATCGTGGACGACCGGGCGGGTCCGCCCCGATCCGGACGGGCCGGGCGGCGGTCCGCCCGTCACCGGGAACTGCTGCGGGTGCTGGCGGGCGCGCTGGCGGCGGAGGATGTGCTGATCGCCGAGGCGTGCGCGGTCGCCGAGATCGCCGCCGACGCGCCGTGGTGGAGCCTGCTCGACCCGGAATCGGTTGGCACGCAGACGGATCCGGCCGCGTCACCGGTGGCGCTCGCGCACGTGCTCGACGGGCGGCCCATCCGCACCTCGCGCGCCGAACTGGCCGCGGTGGTCGCGCCCGATCCGGCGGCCGCGGCCGCGGTGGCCGCGCATCTCGACGCCGCCGCCGAGGACGCGCGCGTCCGCTACGAGCGGGCGGTGTGCCGGGCCGAGCCCGGCAGCTACAGCCGCGCCGCCCTCGAGATGGTGCTGTGGCTGGTCGCCACGGTCGACTCCGGCGACCGGCTCGAGCCGCGTGAACTCGCGGATCTCGCGGTGGCCCTGCGGGATCCGACGGTGCGCGACGCCCAGTTCGCGCTCGCGGTCGGCCCGCACGCCGCGGCCGCCGAGGCCGCGTGGACCCAATTGTGCCGTGCCGTCACCGGATTCGACCGCGCGGAGGCCGCCACCCTGCTCGGCTTCACCGCCTACCTGCGCGGCGACGGCCCGCTCGCCGGGGTCGCCCTGGCCGCCGCGCTGGAGGCCGACGCCGAGCACGGCATCGCGACCCTGCTCGAGACGGCCCTGCGCACCGGCATGCCACCCCAGGAGGTGCGCAAATTGGCCCGCAGCGGCCGCGACAAGGCCGCGGCGCTCGGCGTGGATCTGGGCTTCGACCCGAACGAGCCGGGCCGATGAGCGCGCTCAGCGGGCGCTGTGCGCCCGATCGCCGAGCGACCGCAGGAAATCCCAAGCGTCCGAGACGATCTCGTCGAGATCGTTGTGACGTGGCCGCCAGCCCAGCTCGGCGACGGCCCGTTCGCTCGAGGCGACCAGCACCGCCGGATCGCCCGCGCGGCGCGGTGCGTCGACCGCCGCGATGGTGCGGCCGGTCACCCGCTCGCACGCCGAGATCACCTCGCGCACCGAGAAACCCGTGCCGCTGCCCAGATTGAAGATCCGGTGCTCACCCGGCCGGGACTGCGCCAACGCCAGCAGATGCGCGTCGGCCAGATCCCGGATGTGGATGTAGTCGCGGACCGCGCTGCCGTCCGGCGTCGGGTAGTCGGTGCCGAACACCGAGATCGAATCCCGGTGTCCCAGCGCGGTTTGCAACACCAGCGGAATGAGATGCGTCTCCACGACCCGGTTCTCGCCGAGGCCGCCGTAGGCGCCCGCGACATTGAAGTAGCGCAGGCTGGTCGCCGCCAGCCCGTGCGCGATCGAATAGGAGGTGATGGCGTGATCTATGGCGAGTTTCGACGCACCGTAGGGATTGGTCGGGCGCGTCGGCGCGTCCTCGGTGATCGGCACCCGCTCGGGCTCGCCGTACACCGCCGCGGTCGAGGAGAACACCAGCCGCGGAGTTCCGGTGCGGCGGATGGCCTCCAGCAGCGCCAGGGTCTTGACCACATTGCCGTACCAGTACTTCTCCGGTTGCTGCACCGATTCCCCGACCAACGACTGCGCCGCGAAGTGCAAGACGCCGTCGAAGGATTCGGACTCGACGAGTTCCACCCCGACGGTCGCGATATCGCCCTCGACGAACTTCGCGCCGCTGGGCGTGCCGTCGGCGTTGCCGGTCGACAGATCGTCGACCACGACCACCTCGTGGCCCTCCTCGAGCAGCACCTGCGCGCAGACGCCGCCGACGTATCCGGAACCACCCGTCACCAGAAGTTTCACGGCTCAGACCAACTTCACGTGCACGGCGTGTGCCATCTCGTCGGACAGTTCGAAGCCCTCGTGGCCGGGCACGGAGATGACGACCACCCCCGGCCGGGTCTCCACGGTCACGCGGGCGTCGGGGACCACGCCCGCCTCGCGCAGCTGGCCGATGATCTCCGGATCGCTCTGGATGTGCTCCGACAGCCGCCGCACCACGACCGCCGAGACCTGTCCGGCGGGCAGATCCGACAGCCGGGCCAGGCGCTCGTCGGCGCTGCCGGGCGCGATCACGCCGAGTTCGTCCAGTCCGGGAATGGGATTGCCGTAGGGGGAGGTGGTGGGGTTGTTGAGCACCTCGACGAGGCGACGCTCGACGTCCTCGCTCATCACGTGTTCCCAGCGGCACGCCTCGGCGTGCACGTTCTGCCAGTCCAGGCCGATCACGTCGACGAGCAACCGCTCGGCGAGCCGATGCTTGCGCATCACGGCGACGGCCATGGCACGGCCCTTCTCGGTCAACTCGAGATGCCGGTCACCCGCGACGGTCAGCAGACCGTCGCGCTCCATCCGGGCGACCGTCTGGCTCACGGTCGGGCCGCTCTGCTCGAGGCGTTCGGCGATCCGCGCGCGCAGCGGAACGACGCCCTCCTCCTCGAGGTCGTAGATGGTCCGGAGATACATCTCCGTGGTGTCGACCAGATCCTTCACCTGTTACCCCTTCGTCGGCACGAATTCTACCCATGCGCGGCCGTAACTCCGGCGTCGGCATATGTGGCTCGTCCTGCGGAAACCTCGAGGACTCGACGCGCGTGCCCTGGAGGCGCGCCCCGGGTCGGCGCGCCGCATCAGCTGCATTTCTACTGCATTCCAACGACAAAAACCGCTCCGTGCTTCCCCGTGTTCGCGTGCACTAGCGTGAGATCCATGGCTAGCGACGCCGCGGTGGTGTGGACGGACCGGTTCCTCGAGTACGCCTGGACGCCACAGCATCCGATGAAACCGGCGCGGCTGCGGTTCACCATCGAACTCGCCCGCGCCCTCGGATTGCTCGACGGGATCGAGACGGTGCGCCCCGATCCCGCGGGTGAGGCGGATCTGCTGCGCGTGCACACCCCGGCCTACCTGGACGCGGTCCGGCACGCGACCTCGCTGCCGCCCGGCGCGGCGGCCGCGCACGGGCTGGGCACCGACGACAATCCGGTGTTCCCGCACATGCACGAGGCGGCGTCGGTGATCGTCGGCGGCACGCTGGCCGCGGCGCGGGAGCTCGCGGCGGGCCGGGCCCGCCGGGCGGTCAGCATCGGCGGTGGCATGCATCACGCCATGGCCGACGCGGCCTCGGGCTTCTGCGTCTACAACGATGTGGCCGTGGCCATCTCGTGGCTGCTCGACCACGGCTTCGACCGCATCGCCTACGTCGACGTCGACGTGCACCACGGCGACGGCGTGCAGCGGGCGTTCTACGGCGACCCCCGGGTGCTCACGGTGTCGGTGCATCAGCATCCGGCGACGCTGTGGCCCAACACCGGCTGGCCCGAGGAGACCGGCGCGGGTCCGGGCGAGGGCACCGCGATCAATCTGCCGGTCCTGCCCGGAACGCGAGATCCGCAGTGGCTCAGGGGTTTTCACGCCGTGGTGCCCGGCGCGCTGGCGGCCTTCCGGCCGCAGCTGCTGATCAGTCAGTGCGGGGCCGACACGCATCGCGAGGACCCGCTGGCGGATCTGGAACTGAGCGTGGACGGGCAACGGGCGTCCTACATCGCGATGCGCGAACTCGCCGACCGCTACGCGGAGGGCCGCTGGCTCGCGGTGGGCGGCGGCGGGTACGGACTGATCCGGGTGGTGCCCCGGGCGTGGACGCATCTGCTGGCGACGGCCCTGGACCGCGACATCGACCCGGCGACACCGATTCCCGGGGAGTGGGTCGACCTGGTCCGCGCGTATCAGCCCCTGGTCGAACCGCCGGCCACCATGAGCGACGGCGCCGACACCGCCTTCGCGCGCTGGGACGGTCCCGGCGGCACCGCCGAGACCGGCGACGCGCGCCTCGATCGCGCGCAGCGCGCCGTCGACATGTCCGTATTGGCCACGCGCCGAGCGTCTTTCGGGCTGCTCGGCCTGGATCCGGAGGACCCTCGTGACTGAACTGTCCGATGCCGCCACCCCGGCGGATCCGCCTCCGCCGCCGCAACATTGGTTCGCCGACGTGCTCGCCTCCGACGGCGGCGTGGTGCGGCTGCGACCGATCACCCCCGCCGACGCCGAGGATCTGCAACGCTTCCACGCGGGCCTGTCCGACCGCACCCGCTATCTGCGCTATTTCGGGCCGTATCCGAAGATGACGCCCAAGGATCTGTTCCGCACCACCCACGTCGACTATCACGATCGGGTGGGCCTGGTGGTGGAACTGGGCGGGGCGATCATCGCGGTCGGCCGCTACGAGTTGCTCCCCGACCGCGCGGGCGCCCGCGCCGCGGAGGTCGCGTTCGTGGTGGCCGACGGGCATCAGGGCCGGGGCCTCGGCTCGATCCTGCTGGAACATCTGGCGGGCGCCGCCGCCGAGAACGGCATCGACACCTTCGTCGCGGAGGTCCTCGCGGAGAACAAAACGATGGTGACCGTGTTCCGCGACGCCGGATATCAGGTGCGGCGCAGCCGCGACGGTTCGGTGCTGCATCTCGAGTTCGCCATCGATCCCACCGAAGCCCTGCTGACCGTTCGGGATTCGCGGGAGCGGGCGTCGGAGGCGCGCAGCGTCGGCAATCTGCTCGGTCCGCGTTCGGTGGCGGTGATCGGCGCGACCCCGTCCGCCGGCCGGGTCGGCGGCGCGGTGCTGGCGAATCTGCTGGGCGCGGTGTTCCAGGGTCCGATCTATCCGGTCAACCCGAACCGCTCGGCGGTGCGCGGCGTGCCCTCCTACCCGACCGTCCGCGACATCCCCGGCGAGGTGGACCTGGCGGTGGTGGCGGTGCCGTCCACCGAGATCAAATCGGTGCTCGACGACTGTATGGCCAAGGGCGTCAAGGGTTTGCTGGTGTTGACCGCCGGATTCTCCGAGACCGGCCCGGCCGGGTACGCGGCCGAACGCGATCTGGTCGACGCCGCGCGCGGGCACGGGATGCGAGTGGTCGGGCCGAGCGCCCTCGGTATCGCCAACACCGATCCCGCCGTATCGCTCAACGCGACCCTCGCGTCCGTGCTGCCCGGCCGCGGCCGGGTCGGATTCTTCTGTCAGTCCGGGCCTTTGGGGGCGGCGATCCTCGGTGAGGCGGCCGCGCGCCGGTTGGGTCTGTCGACCTTCGTCTCGGCCGGTAACCGCGCCGACGTGTCCGGCAACGATCTGCTCCAGTACTGGGACACCGACCCGGACACCGACGTGGTGCTGCTGTATCTGGAGACGTTCGGCAACCCGCGCAAGTTCTCCCGGATCGCGCGGCGGGTGGCACGCACCAAACCGGTCGTCGTGGTGAGCAACGGCCGCAACGCGACGCCGCTCAGCCCGCTCGAACGCTCCCTCGGGCGAGACCTGTTCGCGCAGGCGGGCATCGTGCAGGTGGACACGATCGCGGAGATGTTCGACTGCGCGATGCTGCTGGCGTATCAACCACTTCCGGCCGGGCCGCGGCTCGCGGTGATCGGCAACAGCGCGGCCCTGGAATGGCTGGCCGTGGACGCGGCCCGCGGCGAGGGGCTCACGGTCGGCGAACCGACCGATCTGGGTCCGCAGGCCGACCCGGCCGACTATCTGACCGCCGTGGCCGCGGCCGCGCGCGACCCGGAGATCGACGCGTTGATCGTGATCTTCGCGCCGCCGGTTCCGGTATCGATCGCGGCCTTCGCCGAGGCGATCCGCTCCGGCGCCGAGGGCGGGTCGAAACCGGTGCTGACCACCTTCGTCGCCGAGCACGGCATTCCGAATCTGCTCGCGGTGCGCGGCGGCGGCGGAATCGTCGAGCGCGGTTCGATCCCGTCGTATCCCGAACCCGAGCGCGCGGCGCGCGCCCTGGGCCGGGTGCGCCGCTACGCGGATTGGCGGACCCGGCCGATCTCCACCGTCGTCCGCCCCGCCGATCTCGACACCGAGCGGGCGCGAGACCTGGTGGGGCAGTGGATGTCTCGCGCACCCGACGGGGACTGGCTCGACGACCTCGACGCCGTGCGGCTGCTCGCCTGTTACGGCGTGCATGTGGTCGAGTTCCGCGAGGTGCGCGACGCCGACGCGGCGGAGGCCGCCGCCGAGGAACTCGGCTACCCGGTGGCGGCCAAGGCGACCGGCGAACTGTGGCGGATCCGCCCCGACCTGTCCGGCGTCCGTCTCGACCTGTGGCGTCCCTCGGCCGTGCGCCGCGCCTACGACGATCTGGCCGAACTGTCCGGCAACGAGGTCGTGCACATCCAGCGGATGGCCACCAAGGGCCTGGGCTGTGTCCTGCGGGTCCAGGACGACCCGTCCTTCGGCTCGGTCATCGCCTTCGGGCTGTCCGGCACGATCATCGATCTGCTCGGCGACCGCGTCTACCGAGCCCTGCCGTTGACCGAGGCCGAGGCGGCGGCACTGATCGCGGCCCCGCGCGCGGCCCCGCTCCTCGGCGGCCGAACCGGTGTACCCGGTCGGACGGTGGGCGAACCGGTCGACAAACACGCGCTGGCCCAACTGGCGCAACGGATTTCGGCCCTCTGCGACGACCTCCCCGAGGTCCGGGAACTGGCCCTCGAACCGATCCTCGCCTCCCCACAGGGCGCCGCCATCCTCTACGCCCGCGTCCGAATAGGCCCCGAGCCCAGCCGCTTCGACGTCGGCCCCCGCCGCCTGGCCTGACCGCGCCTCCTGACGCGCCCTCGCCGTCGTCGCCGGGTAAACGGCGCGTGCTCACACCGGACTCGTGGTCGTCGTCCCCGCTGGCCTCGGTCGCTGCCGCAAGGGTGCTCGATGAATTGACGTGTGCTCGCGGTCGTTGCCTTTGCTGGCCGCGATCGGACGTTGCGAGGTGGGCGGGCGGGCGGACCGATTAGGGTCAGCGTGACCCGATCCGCTCGACGGCGGCCAGCGCCTCCGGTAGGGCGGTGAAACCCTCGTCCGCGAGGAAGTGTCCCCCGCTGGGGATCACGATGGTGTCGGCGTCGAGGGCGGCGGCGACGGCTCGGGACGCGGCGGGTGGGACGATCGCGTCGTTGTCGGAGTGGATCATGACGCGGGTGGTGATCCTCGGGGCGAGCGGGGCGATCTCGGGGCGGTCGGCGAGGTAGTCGTCCAACTCGGGCAGGGCGGGCAGGGGGTCCAGGAAACCGGAGACGGCGATGAGGCCGCCCAGTTCCCAGGGGTCGGGGCGGTCGGCGAGGACGCGCAGCGCGGTGATGGTGCCGAGGCTGTGGGTCACCAGGACGGTGTCGGCGTCGACGGCACCGACGGCGGTGGCGACGCTGTGTTCCCATTCCGACCGGATCGGCGCGGTGGGCGTGGGGAGTTCCACGATGGATGTGCTGTGGCCCGCCGCCGTGAGCCGGTCGGCGAGCCAGGGGAACCAGTGCGACGACGGGGAGGCCGAATAGCCGTGAACGATGAAGATACGCACGTCCCGACCGAACCGGCCGACCCGCGGTGGCTATTCCGGGGCGATCGTGGCGCTTGCCACACGCAGGTGGCTTCACACCCGCTCGATCCGGCGCCGATGGTCGATACTGGCCCTATGCGCGAAGATCAGATCGAGGCCGCCACCGCGCCGCTGCGCGACGACATCCGTTTCCTCGGCGCGATCCTGGGCGAGACGATCCGCGATCACGAGGGACCGGAGGTGTTCGACCTCATCGAGCGGGTCCGGGTCGAGGCGTTCCGCGTGCGCCGATCGGAGGTGGAACGCAGCGCGGTCGCGGAGATGTTGCGCGACACCGAGATCGAGGTGGCCATCCCGCTGATCCGGGCGTTCAGCCACTTCCTGCTGCTGGCCAACCTCGCCGAGGACCTACAGCGCGACCGTCGCCGCGTCGTGCACCAGGCGGCGGGCGAACCGCCGCAGGACTCCAGCCTCGCCGCGACCTACCGCAAACTCGATGCCGCCCCGCCCGACGGCGCCGTGGTCGCGGATCTGCTCGCCGACGCGCTGGTGTCCCCGGTCATCACCGCCCACCCCACCGAGACCCGCCGCCGCACCGTCTTCGACGTCCAGGCCCGCATCACCGAACTCATGCGGGCGCGGCAGCGCTACGGGGAGCACGAACCGGAATACGCCGCGCTCGACACCCGCATCCGCCGCCAGGTGCTCACCCTGTGGCGCACGGCCCTGATCCGCTTGGCGCGCTTGCGGATTCAGGACGAGATCGAGGTCGGGTTGCGCTACTACGACCTGACCCTGCTGGAGGTGATCCCGCGGATCAACGCCGACGTGCGCGACGCGCTGCGCGCCCGTTGGCCCGACCGCGAACTGCTGCCCCGGCCGATCCTGCGCACCGGCTCGTGGATCGGCGGCGACCGCGACGGCAACCCCAACGTCACCGGCGAGGTGGTGCATCGCGCCACCCACCGCGCGGCCGCGGTCGCGTTCGGTCACTACCTGAAAGAGCTTGTGGCCCTGGAGAAGTCGCTGTCCCAGTCGGCACGCCTGGTCCCGATCACCCCGGAACTGGCCCGCCTCGCCGACGCCGGGCACGACGAATCGCCGCAACGCGCCGACGAACCGTACCGCCGCGCCATCCGCGGCATCCGCGCGCGACTCACCGCCACGGTGAAACAGGCCCTCGGCGAGATACCGGGCGACGGCGAGGGCGTCGACGTGGGCGCCGAGCCGTACGCGGGCCCGGGGGAGTTGCTCGACGACCTCGGCGTCGTGGACGCCTCGATGCGCTCCTCCGGCGACGGCCTGCTCGCCGACGACCGCTTGGCCGCCCTGCGCGGCGCGGTCGAGACCTTCGGTTTCCACCTGCAGGGCCTCGATATGCGGCAGAACTCCGAAACCCACGAACAGGTCGTCGCGGAGCTGTTCGCTTGGGCCGGAGTGCATTCCGACTACGCGAGCCTGCCCGAGGCCGAGCGGGTGCGGCTGCTGGCCGCCGAATTGACCACGCGCCGACCGCTGCTCGGGCCGACGGCCGAGCTGAGCGAGCTGGCGGTCAAGGAACTCGGCGTGGTGCGCGCCGCCAAGGCCGCGCTCGACGACCTGGGCCCCGGCACCGTGCCCAACTACATCATCAGCATGTGCACCTCGGTCAGCGATCTGCTCGAGGCCGCGCTGCTGTTGAAGGAGGCGGGCATCCTCGATCCGGGCGACGAGCGGACCCCGCCCCGCAGCCCGGTCGGCGTGGTGCCGCTGTTCGAGACCATCGACGACCTCCGCCGGGGCGCCGAAACCCTGGTCGCCGCAATGGAAGTCCCGGCCTACCACCGCCTGGTCGCCGCGCGCGGCATGCGGCAGGAGGTCATGCTCGGCTACTCCGACTCCAACAAGGACGGCGGCTACCTCGCGGCCAACTGGGCGCTGTACCGCGCCGAACTCGATCTGGTCGAGGCGGCCCGCAAGACCGGAATTCGCCTGCGGCTGTTCCACGGTCGCGGCGGCACCGTCGGTCGCGGCGGCGGCCGCAGCTACGACGCCATCCTGGCCCAGCCCGCGGGCGCGGTGCGCGGCTCCTTGCGCCTGACCGAACAGGGTGAGGTGATCTCCACCAAATACGCCGACTCCGGCACCGCCTACCGCAACCTGGAATCGCTGGTCGCCGGAACCCTCGAATCGACGCTGCTCGACGTGGAGGGCCTGGGCGCCGACGCCGAACCCGCCTACGTCCTGTTCGACGAACTCGCCGAATCGGCCCGGCGGGCCTACGCCCGCCTGGTGCACGAAACCCCCGGCTTCGTGGACTATTTCCGCGCCTCCACTCCCATCGCCGAGGTCGCCGATCTGAACCTGGGCAGCCGCCCCGCCTCCCGCAAACCCACCAACTCGGTCCGCGACCTCCGCGCGATCCCGTGGGTGATGGCGTGGAGCCAGTCCCGCGTCATGCTCCCCGGCTGGTACGGCATGGGCACCGCCCTCGAAGAGTGGATCGGCGACGACCCCGGGCGCCGGGAGACCCTGTCCGGCCTGTATCGCCGCTGGCCGTTTTTCCGGACCGTCATGTCCAACCTGGCCCAGGTGATGGCCAAGGCCGATATGGACATCGCCGCCCGGTACGCCGAACTCGTCGAGGACGAATCCTTGCGCCACAGCATCTTCGGCATGATCCGCGACGAGTTCGACCGCACGGTCCGCGTGCACGCCGCGATCACCGGCAGCGAACAGCTGCTCGCCGACAACCCCGCCCTCGCCGAATCCATCCGCAACCGCTTCCCCTACCTGGAACCGCTCAACCAGATGCAGGTGGAACTGCTGCGCCGCCGCCGCGCGGGCGACACGAGCGAACTCGTGGAACGCGGCATCCTGCTCACCATGAACGGCCTCGCCACCGCCCTCCGCAACTCGGGCTGACCAATCGCCTTGCGGCACAAGGGGTCCCGATCCTCCGCCGCCGCGGACCTCCGTCTCGCGGGAGGATGGGCCGCAACGACCGGTGGCCCCGAAGAGTCACCTCTTCGAGGCCACCGGCGACCCGGGAGGGTCGGCTCGGGGGTGCGGCGCTCAGCGTGCGCCCGCGCTCCTGTTGTGCTCGTCGCTGTTCGTGGACCGCTGATTCGACTGATCCGTGCTCCGGGCGTCCGGCTTGCTGTCCTGCTGGGTGCTGTCGGTGCTCCGGCCGTTCTGCTCGTCGGTGGCGGGAGCGTTGGGCCGCTGACCCATCAGGCGCCCCAGGTCGAGGCCGTCGACCCCGAAGCCGAAGTTCTGCAACGGGTTCGAATTCGCGCCGAGACCCGCGTCGGGGGAGCCCTGGCGGTCGTGGGCGGTGCCGTCCGGGGTGGCGCGGCGATCGTTGCCCCGGGCCGTGCCCTGGGCATCGCCCTGCGACGAGTTCGCCGCACCGCCCTGGGCGGAGCTGGCGGAATTGTCCTCGGCCGAGGCCGAAGCACCGCCGCCCTGAGTCGAATTCGGCGCGGCGCCGTCCTTCGAGCCCCGGCCGCTGTCGACCGAGGCGCCGCCGCCCTGGGTCGAATTCGATGCCGAGCCGTCCTGCGAGCCACGCCCGCTGTCGACCGAGGCGCCGCCCTGGGTCGACGCGTCGGGGCCGGACCGCTGTGCGTCGGTGTTGCCACCCTGGCTGTCGGTGTTGGCGCCCTGACTGTTGCCGCCCCCGCCCTGACTGTTCAGGCCGGGCGGGGTTGCCGTGCCATTGCTGGGATCCGCGGTCGCGGCGGGGGCCGCGGCCGCCAGGGTTACGAGACCGGCCGATACTGCTGCGACCGTCCACTGCAGGATGCGCGAAGTTCGGTAGGTGGTCATGAGGTCATTAAATAACGACCTACTGGTCCGTAGCCGCTGCCCGAGATCGTTCAGCGTGTCGCGAGGTCGGGCGTGTCGAAGATTGCGAAACGGTAGCCACACGCTGCAAACGCGGCAACGCCGACCGGTTCGCGCGGGCCTGGGAGGGCGGATGCGCGGGGCCGGTCGGCGTCGGGGGTGACCACCCGACTTGGTCACCGCGGGCTGGGCCGGATTCCGGACGGCCCAGCGTCTTGATCAGCTGGCGTAGGCGCGGAGCCGGTCGGCCCGCTCGCCCTTGCGCAGCTTGGCCATGACCTCGCGCTCGATCTGCCGCACGCGCTCGCGGGACAGGCCGAACAGCTTGCCGATCTGGTCGAGGGTGCGCGGCTGGCCGTCGTCGAGGCCGAAGCGCAGCCGGATGACCTGCTGCTCGCGCTCGTCGAGCGTGGCCAGCACGCTGCGGACGTCGCGGTGCATGAGGCCCGCGATGACCGCGCTCTCGGCGGAGGTGGCCTCGGAGTCCTCGATGAAGTCGCCGAGCGGGGCCTCCTCGTCGTTGCCGACGGGCATGTCGAGGCTCACCGGGTCGCGGCTGTGGTCGAGCAGGTCGGCGATCTTGTCGACCGGGATGCCGGACTCGCGGGCCAGCTCGTCGTCGGTGGCCTCGCGACCGAGCTGCTGATGCAGTTCGCGCTTGATGCGGGCCAGCTTGTTGACCTGTTCGACCAGATGGACGGGCAGGCGGATCGTGCGGCTCTGGTCGGCCATGCCGCGGGTGATGGCCTGGCGAATCCACCAGGTGGCGTAGGTGGAGAACTTGAAGCCCTTGGTGTAGTCGAACTTCTCCATCGCCCGGATCAGGCCGAGGTTGCCCTCCTGGATGAGATCGAGCAGCGGCATCCCGCGACCGGTGTAGCGCTTGGCCAGCGAGACGACCAGCCGCAGATTGGCCTCGAGCAGGTGCTGCCGCGCGGCCTGGCCGTCGCGGACGATGATCGCCAGATCGCGTTTGCGCGTGGCGGACAGCCGCTTGCTCGTCTCCAACAGGTGCTGGGCATAGAGACCCGCCTCGATGCGCTTGGCCAGCTCGACCTCGTCGGCCGCCGTCAGCAGCGCCGTTTTGCCGATACCATTGAGGTAAACGCGTACCAGGTCGGCGGCGGGGCTCTGGGCGTCGAGGTCCGAATCGCTGGCGCGCACTCCAGTGGTGGCGGGGCTTGTCATGACTTGCCTCCTGTCGGTGGTGTCTCACTCCGAACAACGGACCCGACACTGGGAAAGTTCCCCGCGGCGATCGCCGTAAACCGCGCTGAGCTGCGGTTTCCATCACTCCCATCTGAGAAGTTCCTAAGAAGGGAGCGGCGACCCGGCCGGGAGCGTTCCGTGACCGCGTACATCGTTGCTTCCGCTGAGACCTACCCGAGGATTCGAGCAGTAAGCCGGTGGGCTTCGGATCACACGATGTCGACGGGATGGATGAGTCCGTGCCGGACCAAACCGGTGGTCACCGTCAGTGCGGCCGCTCGGAGTTCGGGCGTGGCGCTCGTGCCGGTGTGGCCGAAAGCGAGCAATTCGACCAGCTCGTGCAACGGCAGACCGTCGTGTCGCATTCCCGCCAGCAGCGCCGCGGCCGTGTCATCGATCTCGTGCTGCCAGCGCGGTCCGTCCCCGCGGTGCGCGCGCACGACCCGCTGCTCCCATCCGTCGGGTCCGGGCAGATACACCCGTTCCAGCGCGGTGGCCGGATCGACCGCGAAACGTGCTGTCCAGGCGCGGTTCTCGTCGGCCGCGACCGCGCGCAACCACGCCGATCGCTCGAAGTACCGCACGGCCTCCTCGCCGAGCGGATCGTCGAAGCCGTGGGTGAGGTCCTCGGCGAGCAGTTCGGTCGGCCCGTCGATCGCCCGCAGATACACGAACCCGAAACCGATGCCCTCGACGTCGGCCGCGGCGAACGCGTCCAGCCACCGCTCGGCCCGGTCCTGGGACTGCGGATCGCGCGGATCGAGACCGGCGTCACGCAACCAGGTGCCGACGTACAGGGCCGGATCGGCGATATCGCGCTGCACGATCCACGCGTCCACCCCGTGGTCGGGCAGCCAGGAGGCGACCCGGCCGCGCCAATCCTCCCCGTCGACGTGCACCCACGACGCGAGCATGGCCGCGGTCCCGCCCGGATTCAGCATTCCGGGCGCCTGCCCGATCACCAGTTCGCTCGCCCCGTCGAGGGCCAGCCCCGAGTCCCGATAGGTGTGCTCGACCCGGGCCGGCCCGACCACGAACGGCGGATTGGCCACCACCTGATCGAACCGCCGCCCGGCCACCGGCTCGAACCAGGACCCCTCCCGCAGTTCGAGGTCGAGTCCGTTGAGCGCGGCCGTCGCCTCGGCCAGCCACAGCGCGCGCCCGCTGATATCGGTTCCGGTCACGGTGTCGGCGTAGGCGGCGGCGTGCACGGCCTGCACCCCGCACCCGGTCCCCAGATCGAGCACCGAGCCGACCTTCCGGGTAGGGGTCGCTCGGAGCAGCGACAGCGACGCCTGCCCGACGCCCAGCACATGATCGGCACTCAACGAGCGCCGCCGCATGGCGTCGTCGAGATCCGACAGCACCCACCGCGTGCCCGCCCCCAGATCCAGCGGCCGCAGATCGAGCGCGGCCCGGATCTCCGCCCCGTCGCGCGCGAGCAACCCGGCCGCGATCGCCCGATCCAGTGCGACGGGGGCCAGGGCCGCGGCCGCCTCGCTCTCGGACACCGGATCGCCGAGCAGCAGCAACCGGACCAGCGTGCCCAGTTCCCCCGCGTCGCGCACCGCCCGGCGCACCGGGACCGGCTCCGAACGGCCCATGGCCGCATGGGCATCCGGCCCGAGCACCGCGAGCAGGGTGTCCGCGTCGTAGCGCACCCGGGTCAGCGCGGTCCGCAGGTCGGGTGCGAGCGCGGCCAGCTCGGAGACGGTCGTCGTGCGATCGGTCGGCATAGCAGCGAACTCTGCCACCGCTACCTCCGGGCATTCGCCGTGGGTCCCGTTAAGTCCCAAGGTGATTCCGGGTCGAAATGTCTGATTCCCTGTTATTGTGACCTCGCTCACTAGGAGGTTGCAGGTGCAGGGACGAGATGTCGATCGGCCGGTGGGGGAGTGGGACGAGGTGTACGCCAGCCCCGAATTCCAAAGCCTGCGAAGACGTTTCCGGGTCTTCGTCTTCCCGATGACCGTGCTGTTCCTCGCCTGGTACGCGCTCTACGTGCTGCTCGCCGACTACGCGCACGGGTTCATGTCGGCGAAGGTGGCGGGCAACATCACCGTCGGGCTGATCTTCGGTCTGCTGCAATTCGTTTCGACGTTCGTGATCACCGCGCTCTACGTGCGCTACGCCGATCGTCGCCTGGACCCGCTGGCCGACCAGCTGCGCGAACGAGTGGAAGGGGCGCGCGAATGAGCGGCGTGCTGGCGGCGGCGATCGAGGGCAGCCGCCCCGGTCTGAACATCACCATCTTCCTGATCTTCGTGGCGATCACGCTGATCATCGTGTTCCGGGCCAGCCGCGACACCCGCACGGCCGCGGACTATTACGCGGCCGGGCGCGCGTTCTCGGGTCCGCAGAACGGGATCGCGATCTCCGGCGACTACCTGTCCGCGGCGAGCTTCCTCGGCATCGCGGGCGCGATCGCGCTCTACGGGTACGACGGCTTCCTCTACTCGATCGGCTTCCTGGTGGCGTGGCTGGTCGCGCTGCTGCTGGTGGCCGAATTGCTGCGCAACACCGGCAAATTCACGCTCGGCGACGTGCTGGCCTTCCGGATGCGGCAGCGTCCGGTGCGCGCCGCGGCGGCCACCTCGACGCTCGCGGTGAGCCTGTTCTATCTGCTCGCCCAGATGGCCGGGGCCGGTGTGCTGGTGTCGCTGCTGCTGGGCGTGTCCGGCGAACTGGGCCAGAACCTGGTCATCGCGGTGGTGGGCGCGGTGATGATCGTCTACGTGCTCGTCGGCGGCATGAAGGGCACCACCTGGGTGCAGATCGTCAAGGCGGTCCTGCTGATCGGCGCGGCCGCGGCCATGACGGTGTGGGTCCTGGCCCACTACGGGCTGAACCTGTCCTCGCTGTTGCAGGACGCGGTCGATCACGGCGGCAAGACCGGCGCGAAACTGCTCGAACCGGGCTTCAAGTACGGCAAGTCCGACACCTCCAAACTCGACTTCCTCTCCCTCGCACTGGCTCTCGTGCTCGGCACCGCCGGACTGCCGCACGTGCTCATGCGCTTCTACACCGTGCCGACCGCCAAGGACGCGCGCCGATCGGTGGTGTGGGCGATCGGGCTGATCGGGCTGTTCTATCTGTTCACCCTCGTCCTCGGCTACGGGGCGGCGGCGCTGGTCGGCCCGGAGAAGATCGCCAAGGCGCCCGGCAAGGAGAACGCCGCCGCGCCCCTGCTGGCCCTCGAACTGGGCGGACCGCTGCTGCTGGGATTCGTTGCGGCCGTTGCCTTCGCGACCATCCTCGCGGTGGTGGCCGGGCTGACGATCACCGCCTCGGCGTCGTTCGCCCACGACGTGTACGCCAACGTCATCAAACGCGGGCGCGTCGAGAGCGGCGACGGCGAGGTGCGGGTCGCGCGGATCACCGCGGTGGTTATCGGCGCGCTGGCCATCCTCGGCGGGATCGTGGCGAAGAATCAGAACGTGGCGTTCCTGGTGTCGCTGGCCTTTGCGGTCGCGGCCTCCGCGAATCTGCCGACAATCCTGTATTCGCTGTTCTGGCGGCGGTTCAACACCGGCGGCGCGCTGTGGAGCATCTACGGCGGGCTGCTGGTGACGGTCGTGCTGATCGTGTTCTCCCCGGCCGTATCGGGCGCGCCCACGGCCATGCTCGAGAACGCCGACTTCGACTGGTTCCCGCTCGCGAATCCGGGCCTGGTCTCGATCCCGGTGTCGTTCCTGCTCGGTTGGCTCGGCACCGTCCTGTCCCGCGACCGCGACGACGCGAAATACGTTGAGATGCAGGTTCGTTCGCTCACGGGGGCGGGAGCGGAGAAGGCGGTGCGGCACTGAGCGCGGCGCCCGGCGCGGCGCGGAAGGTCTTGCGGTAGGTCAGCGGCGGCACGCCGAGTTCGGCGCGCATGTGATGCCGCAGCGACGACGCCGTCCCCATTCCGGCCGCGCGGGCGACCTCGTCGATGGACAGATCGGTGGACTCGAGCAGGTGCCGCGCGTGCCGCAACCGTTGCTGGAGGAGCCAGGTGCCGGGCGCGAGCCCGGTCTCGGCCTTGAAGCGACGGGTGAAGGTGCGCACGCTCATTCGGGCGTGCCCGGCGAGCGTGGCGAGATCGAGTTCGCGGTCCAGATGCCGCAGCGCCCACGCCCGGGTGGGCGCGGTGCCGTCCGAACCGTTCACCGGCACCTGCCGATCGATGAACTGGGACTGCCCGCCCTCGCGCCACGGCGGCACGACGCAGTAGCGCGCGGTCCGGTTGGCGACCTCGCTGCCGTGATCGGTGCGCAGCAGATGCAGGCACAGGTCGAGGCCCGCCGCCAAACCCGCTGAGGTGCAGACGTTTCCGTCCTCGACGAACAGCAGATTCTCCTCCAACCGCACCTTCGGGAACAGGCGGCGGAACTCGTCGGCGAACGACCAGTGCGTGGTCGCGCGGCGCCCGTCGAGCAGCCCCGCGGCCGCCAGCACGAACGCGCCCGTGCAGATCGACACGATCCGCGCGCCGGTCCGGATGCCGCCCAGCGCCCGCGTCAATTCGCTCGGCAGAACGCCGAATCGGCGCGCGTCGGGCTGCTGGGTGCCCGGCACGATGACCGTATCCGCGCTCGCCAACGCCTCGGGCCCGTCCTGCGGCACCATCGCGTACCCCCGCGTCGTGCGCACCGGCTCGGTATTCAACCCGCACAACCGCACGTCGTAGAGCGGGCTGCCGTCCGCGGCCTCCGCGCTGCCGAGCACGGTCGGCGGAATCGTGGCGTCGAAGCCGATCACCGGCTCGAGGAGCAGCACCGCGACCCGATGGAGCGGACTCATCGCCGGGGGCTGCGGGAGGTCAGGCAGTAGACGCCCGCGGTGGGATCGGTCATGACCAGCCAGCTCGTCCCCGACCGCACGCGGCGCGCGCCGAGGGATTCGTGCCATGCCGCCACCGCCTCCGGATCCGAACAGGCGATATCGAGATGCGCGGCCGCGGGACGGTCATCGGCCAAGCGCTGCAACAGGATTCGAATGGGCAGCTCGTCCGGCACCGCCAGTCGCACGAATTCCGGAAGGTCGGCCGCGCGCGCGTCCCACCCGGTCAGCTCCGACCAGAACCGCGCCTCGGCGTCGAAGGCGCTGCCCGGAATGTCCAGGCACACCTGATCGATCGAGCTCAGCGTGTCCCCGGGACCGCGCACCGGCTCGGGCACCCGCGTGCCGTCCTCGGTCGTCAGGCAGAACGCGATGCCCGCGGGCGACCGTGCCAGCGACCAACCGTCGTGATCGGCCACCAGCTCCGCCCCGAGCTCGGTGGCCCGCCGCCGCGCGCCCGCCAGATCGTCCACGTCCAGGTCCAGATGCGCCCCGCCCGGACCGCCCACCGCCTGCGCGCGCAGGCACGGATCGCCGGTCGCCGGTTCGAGGGTCGCGAATTCCTTGTTGCGCCCGGACCTTTCGGACAGGGTGGTCGCCGACACGGCCGTCCAAAAGGCGAACGCCTCGTCGAACCTCTCGGCGGGTCGATCGATGAAGGCCCAGTTCCAGCGGATCACGCGGTCTCCTCTCAATGGCCGGATGTTGACGGATTGTGTCATTCAGGCCACTCGTCCACAACACCCGCCCCGGGGGACGATCTCTGCCGTGACCGAACTGCGAGAACCCACGGGGACAACGGAATCGAGGAATCGGCTGGGCGTGCACCCGGCCTGGTTCGTCGCGCTCATCGGCTTCTTCGCGCTGATCGGCGCGGCCGGATTCCGCTCGGTGCCGAGCGTGCTCATGGATCCGCTGCACGCGGAGTTCGGTTGGTCGCACGGCACCATCGGGGCGGCGGTGTCGGTGAATGTGCTGCTGTACGGGCTGATCTCACCGTTCGCGGCGGCGTTGATGGACCGGGTGGGCGTGCGCGTGGTGGTGGCCGGGTCGCTGCTGCTGGTGGCGCTGGGCGCGGGGCTGACGGTGTTCATGACCCAGGCGTGGCAGCTGTGGGCGTTGTGGGGCGTGCTGGTCGGGGTCGGCGTGGGCTCGATGTCGATGCCGTTCGTGGCGACCGTGACCGGACGCTGGTTCGTGCGGCATCGCGGGCTGGTGACCGGTCTGCTCACCGCGGCCGGGGCCACCGGGCAGCTGGTGTTCCTGCCGTTGGTGTCGACGCTGGCGACGCACTACGGGTGGCGCACGCCCTCGGTCGTGGTCGCGATCATCGCGCTCGCCGCGGTGCCGTTGGTGCTGTTGTTCCTGCACGACTTCCCCAGCGATGTCGGGGTGCTCGCGTACGGGGCCGAGCCGGGCAGCACGATCGGGCTGCGCAAGGTCGTGCGCGGGGGTGCCACGCGCGCCGTGCGGGTGTTGGTGACGAGCCTGAACAAGCCCGTATTCTGGCTGCTGGCAGGCGGTTTCATGGTGTGCGGCGCGTCCACCAACGGGCTCGTGCAGACCCACTTCGTGTCCGCGGCGCATGATCACGGGATGCCGGTCACCACCGCGGCGAGCCTGCTCGCGGTCGTCGGCGTCTTCGATGTGGTGGGGACCGTGCTGTCGGGCTGGCTGACCGACCGGATGGACTCGCGTTGGCTGCTGGGCGTCTACTACACGCTGCGCGGCCTGTCGCTGCTGACATTGCCGTCGCTGCTCGGCCCGCAGGCCCAGCCGAGCATGTGGGTGTTCATCATCTTCTACGGCCTGGACTGGATCGCGACCGTGCCGCCGGTGGTGCAGCTGTGCCGGGAGCACTTCGGCGACGACGGCCCGGTGGTGTTCTGCTGGGTGTTCACCTCGCATCAGCTCGGCGCGGCGATCGCCGCGACCGGCGCGGGCGTCATCCGCGACCTCCAGGGCAACTACGACCTGGCCTGGTACCTCGCGGGCGGGCTCTGCGGCCTCGCGGCGATCATGTCGCTGGCGATCCGGCGCAACCGCCCGGCGCCCGACCTACGGCCCGCCTGATCAGCCCTCGATCGAGGGTTCTGGCCTGATGCGGGTCTTCCCGATCAGCCCTCGATCGAACGGTGCTGCCCCGATTCGAGGGCCTTGGCGGCGCGGCGCTCGTCCCAGCGGCTCGGCTCGTCCTTGCGGCGCGGCGGCCGGTCGTTGGCGATGAGCACCGCCATCCACGGCAGCGGCACCGAGACGCCGATGATGATCAGCGAGATCAACCAGTTGTGCCAGGCCCCGTAGGCGAACGCGGCCAGCAACAGGCACGGAATCCGGAACCCCATGAGCAGCATGTACCGCCGCACCCGCGCCCGATGCTGATCCTCGAGCGAGGGCGCCGCCTCGGTGATCAGCACCGGATCCTTGTCGCTACCCGGGAAATAGCCCGTACTACCCGCACCGGATCGGGCGGGTCGGGGAACGGAACCGGGCGGACGAATCTCGAATTCGGGTCGAACACCCCCGTCGCGGCCTTCGGCATCGGGCGCATCGCCGTCACGCTGCATGTCTCGAGTCTTCCACTCCGCAAGATCGAATGCACACGCGGCAACCTCCCCCGACTTTGACATCATGGACTCATGAGCTCCGATACCCTCGTTCGCCCGGACACCGACACGACCACCGACGAGTCCACCGGCAGCGACATCCCCAAGTACTTCCACTACGTCAAGAAGGACAAGATCGCCGAGAGCGCGGTCATGGGCACCCACGTCGTCGCCCTCTGCGGCGAGGTGTTCCCGGTCACCAAATCCCCCAAGCCCGGCTCGCCGGTCTGCCCGGAGTGCAAGCGCATCTACGAATCGCTGCGCAAGGACTGACGCCTCCCGGCGAGGGTGACCCCGCCCGCTAGCGCGATGGCCGCCGCGGCGGCGAATGTCGTCGCGCCCCAACCGAACCAGCCCACCGCCGCCGCGCCGAACGCCGTGCCCAGGCTGCCGCCGACGAAGTAGACGACCATGTAGGCGCTGTTGAAGCGCGCCGGTGCGCTCGGATCGATGGTCAGGATCGTGCTCTGGTTGGCGACCTGCGCGGCGAACAGCCCGGCGTCGAACAGCCCCAACGCCAGCAGGGCCGTGCCCGTGTGGGAGACCGCGACGGTCAGTGCCACCGCGCTGACCAGCGCCAGGGCGAGACCGATCAGGATCACCCGCCGCGCCCCGATCCGATCGGTCCACACCCCCGCGACGCGCGTGGCGGCGACCCCGAGCAACCCCGCGACGGCGCGCCGATCCGCTCGGGCGAGTACGAGTACGGCGGCTGCGACAACGCCACCGGCAGCCCCGCCCACACCGTGCAGAAGGCGAAGAACCACACCGTGCCCCGGCCCGCCGCGCACCGCAACGCCGGATACCGCCGATACAGCGCGGGCAGACCACGCAGCGTCGCCAGATAGCTCGCCGTGGCCGTACCCGCCGCACCCGGCAGCGCGAAGCGCCCCACCGCCGCGACGACCAGACACGCCCCCGCGAACACCAGCAGCGTCCCCCGCCACCCGACCGCCTCGGTCAGCCAGCCGCCCACGAACCGCCCCGCGAGAATCCCGCCCGAGATCCCCGCGGTGACCGTCCCCAGCACGGTCGCCCGCCGCCCCGGCGGCGCGAACCGCCCCGCCACCGAACTCAATTGCGCCCCAACCGAAGACCCCGCCCCGATCACCCCCACCGCCAACCCGAGCACCCCCGGCGACCCGACCCCCGCCGCGACCACCAACGCCACCGCGAGCCCCGCGAACTGCGCCGACACCACCACCCGCGCCGCGAACCGATCCACCAGCGGCACCAGCACCGCCAACCCCACGAGATACCCCACCGGCCCGCACGCCAACGCCGCCCCCACCGCCGCCAGCGAAGTATCAAGTGCCCCAGCCACTTCCGCGATAGCGGGCTGCAAGACGTAGATGCTAGCCGTCCCCAACGCCGCCGCCACCGCCGCGAACCCCACGACGGGCCCCCGCAACACCGGCCCGGACGTCTTCGCGATGAGATCGATTTCCATGCCTCGACGGTAGGAAGATCACCACCCCCGATCCGGCGGAAAACGGCCGCGATAGTTCCGCCCTACCCGAATCCGCCCGCGACATGAATCTCCGGACCCGATCGAGCCGAGTCTCGGCGAGGAATTCGTGGACCGACCGACGACCGTTCCGCGCATTGGTCCAGATATTGTGCAGATCGAGCACTGCTCGCCGAGACCGTGCGGACGCTGGACCCCGTCCTCGTTCCCCACCCCGAAAACTGGTGGCTTCGCACGAGCAACCCGTGCCGATACCGTCGGATCATGCGCAAAACCTTCGTCACCGCGGCCGTCGGCGTCGCGCTGCTGGCCCCGCTCTCATTCGTCGGCGCGGGCACCGCGAGCGCGCAACTCCCCACCGGTTCGGCCGAGATCCCCCCGTCCTGCGTCGGCAAGATCGACCCGCTCACCTTCTACATCCAGTCCCTGTTCGGCACCCAGCCGCGCGCCTGCCTGTGACCCGCTGACCGGAAGCCGTTGTGGCGCAAGCGGATCGCTACGAGGCCCGGCCCCACGACGGCGCCTCGTCCTCCGGCGGGCGCGCGGCCCCGGACTTCGGTTCCTGCACCACGGCCTTCGGCACCGACCGCAGCCGCCGCGTCAGCCAGTGCGCGATCTTGGTCCATCGGCTCACCCGCGCGGGCCAGAGCTCCTGCACGGTCGCGTTGAACTCCGCGCCGAGGATCACCGCGAAACCGAGGAAGAAGGTGAACAGCAGGAAGGCGATCGGCGTGGCGAGCGCGCCGTAACTGACGCCCGTCCGCGTGACCCAGCTCAGATATCGCCGCAAACCCTCACTGGCTGTCATGAAGAACACACCCGCCACGAGCGCGCCCCCGAACAGTCGATGCCACGGCAGCGACCGATGCAGCGCGAACTTGTACAGCGTGGTCAGCCCGACGATCAGCAGCAGACCCGTGGCCGGGTAGTAGAACGCGTCGATCAGCCGCAGCCCCGGCTCCCGCCAGATCCCGGGCAGCAACCGCCCGATCAGGGTCGGCCCGATCGCCACCAGCGGCAGCACGAAAACGGCGACCACCAGGAACAACACGTACAACCACAGCGCGAACAGCCGCTGCCACACCGGATGTCGCGCCTCGGCCTGTCCGTGCGCGGCCACGATGGAATCGACGAAGGTCGACATCGCCGACGACCCCGCCCACAGCGACAGCACGAACCCCACCGACACCACCTCGCCGCGCCCGCGTTGCAGCACGTCCCGCACGGTCGGCGCGATCAGATCGTCGACCACGCTGGGGTTGAACAGGTTCCGGCTGAAGCTGATGATCTTGGTCTCGACGATCTGCACGGTGTCGGGCCCGAACCACCCGCCCACGTAGCCCAGACTGGCCAGCAGCCCGAGCAGCAGCGGCGCGAGCGACAGCGTCTGCCAGAACGCCGCGGCCGCCGACTTGGTGAAGATCGAATCGTCCCAGGCCTTCACGGCCACCCGCAGCGAGAGCCGCCCACCCGTACGCGCGGCCCGTCCCGCGCGCTCGCCGACGGCCGCGGCGTAGGCGCTCGCGACGACGCGCAGGGGATGTCTGCCGGGTTTCTGCATGATGGTCTCAGCATTGCCCACCCCGGCCCGAAATACCGGATCACCGACGAAACGTGTTCAGGGTGTTCTCCGACACACGACCGGCGGACTGGAACCGTGTCGGGGGCACTCGCTAATCTCTCTGGAGTGACTTCGGGTGGTGGCGGTTCGTTACGTGCATGGCAGCGCAGGGCTCTCACCAAATACCTGACGACGAAGCCACGCGACTTCCTCGCCGTCGCCACGCCCGGCGCCGGTAAGACGACGTTCGCGCTGCGGTTGGCCTCGGAGTTGCTGGCGGACCGCACGGTCGATCAGATCACCGTCGTCGCGCCCACCGAACACCTCAAGCATCAGTGGTCGGCCTCGGCCGCGCGGCTCGGCATCGCGCTGGACTCCAACTTCTCCAACTCCACCGGCGGCACCTCCGGCGACTATCACGGCGTCGTGGTGACCTACGCGCAGGTGGCCTCGCATCCGTTCAAGCATCGGGTGCGCACCGAGAACCGCCGCACGCTGGTGATTCTCGACGAGATCCACCACGCGGGCGACGCCAAGAGCTGGGGTGAGGCGGTCGGCGAGGCGTTCGGCGACGCGACCCGGCGACTCGCGCTCACCGGTACGCCCTTCCGCAGCGACGATTCGCAGATCCCGTTCGTCGCCTACGAACCCGACGAGTCCGGCTTCCCGCGCTCGCGCGCCGACTACACCTACGGCTACTCCGAGGCGCTGGCCGACGGCGTCGTGCGGCCCGTGGTGTTCCTGGCCTACTCCGGCGAGGCGCACTGGCGCGACAGCGCGGGCGACGAGTACTCCGCCCGCCTGGGCGAACCGCTCAGCGCCGAACAGACCGCCCGCGCCTGGCGCACCGCGCTCGACCCCGCCGGGGACTGGATGTCGAAGGTGTTGTCGGCGGCCAACACCCGCCTCGCGCAGAAGCGCGCCTCCGGCATGCCCGACGCGGGCGGCCTGGTGATCGCCACCGACCAGGAGAAGGCGCGCGACTACGCCGAACTGCTGGAACACATCTCGGGCAGCAAACCCACGGTCGTGCTGTCCGACGATCCGACCTCCTCCAAACGCATCGGCGAGTTCGCCGCCAGCACCGAACCGTGGATGGTCGCGGTCCGCATGGTGTCCGAGGGTGTGGACGTGCCGCGCCTGGCCGTCGGCGTCTACGCCACCAGCGCCTCGACCCCGCTGTACTTCGCCCAGGCCATCGGGCGTTTCGTGCGTGCCCGCCGGCCCGGCGAGACCGCGAGCGTATTCCTGCCGTCGGTGCCGGTGCTGCTGGATCTGGCCGCGCAGCTCGAGGTGCAGCGCGATCACGTCATCGGCAAACCGCACCGGCAGAAGGAGATGCTCGACGACGAGCTGCTGCTCGACGCCAACAAGCAGAAGGACGAGCCCGGCGAGGAGGAGCGCGCGTTCGTCGCCCTCGCCGCCGACGCCGAACTCGATCAGGTCATCTACGACGGCGACTCGTTCGGCACCGCCACCTTCTCCGGCAGCGACGAGGAGGCCGACTATCTCGGCATCCCCGGCCTGCTCGACGCCGAGCAGATGCGAGCCCTGTTGCGGGACCGGCAGACTCGCCAGATCAAGGAGCGCACCGCCGCCGCCACGGCCCCCGAACCGGGCCCGAGCGCCGCGGCCGCCGCCGAACGCGTCGCCACCGCCGACCGCCTGGGCGAGTTGCGCCGCGAGCTCAACAGCCTCGTCGCCATGCATCATCATCGAACGGGCAAGCCGCACGGCGTGATTCACGGCGAGCTGCGCCGCGAATGCGGGGGACCGCCCACCGCGCTCGCCACCGCCGAACAGCTCACCGAGCGGATCGCGGCCCTACGCCGGATGTGAGACCGCGCCGGGCCACGCCGCCATCGCCCGATCGATCGACCGGTGCAGCTGGGTCGGCCCGGCCCCGTCGCGAGCCTGCACCGACAGGCCGAACAGCACCGTGCCGTAGAAGTCGGCCAGCTCGGCGGTATCGGTCTCCGCGGGCAGCTCGCCTTCGGCGACGCCGCGATCGAGCCGGGCACGAATGTCATCGATTGTGCGCCTGCGCTTTTCGATGAGGAAGTCGCGAACGGCGGTGTTGCGGGTGGTGTAGGTCGAGCCCGCGAGCACGACCATGCAGCCGCGCGGGGTGCTGTCGTCGGCGTAGGCGGCAGCGTTGTCGCGCAGCATGGCCTCGACGCTGGCCCGCGCGGTCGGCTCCGCGCGCAATGCCCGCCCGGTGTGCCCGCCGTCGGTGCGGCCGTAGAGCTCGACCGCCTCCCGGAACAGTTGCTCCTTGCCGCCGAAGGCCGCGTACAGGCTGGGGGAGTTGATGCCCATGGCCGCGGTGAGGTCGCTCATCGACGTGCCCTCGAAACCGTGCTCCCAGAACACCTCCATGGCCCGGCGCAACGCGAGGTCGCGATCGAAGGCGCGGGGTCGTCCGCGTTCGGCCATGGGCGGCATCCTTTCTGTGTCGATCGTTAAATATACCCCTTGACACCGTCGCGGGGCCTCTGCTTCGCTAATTATGTATTGATCGACACAGAATTGAAGGAGTGCAGATGAACGACCTGACCGGCGCCGCGGCCCTCGTCACCGGCGGTAGCAGGGGCATCGGCGCGGCCATCGCGCGCGGACTCGCCGCGGCCGGGGCGGACGTGGCGCTGACCTATCGCACCGGCGCGGACCGGGCCCGAAAAGTGGTGTCGGACATCGAATCCCACGGCCGCCGCGGGCTGGCGATCCAGGCCGACAGCGCCGACGCCGAACAGGTGACCGCCGCCGTGCACCGCGCCGCCGACGAACTGGGCCGCCTCGACATCCTGGTCAACAACGCGGGCATCTTCCCCGCCAAGCCGTTCGAGGAGTTCACCGTCGACGAGATCGACCACGCCCTGCACATCCACGCCCGCGCCGCCTTCGTGGCCGCCCAGGCCGCCGTCACCCACATGCCCGAGGGCGGCCGCATCGTCAGCATCGGCTCCAACCTCTCCGAACGCGCGATCTTCGGCGGCGTCGCCCTCTACAACCTGAGCAAATCCGCCCTCAACGGCTTCACCCGAGCCCTGGCCCGCGAACTGGGCCCGCGCAATATCACCGTCAACCTCGTCCAGCCGGGCTCCACCGACACCGACATGAACCCCGCCGACGGCGACCACGCCCCCCGACAACTCCACTTCAACGCCCTCGGCCGCTACGGCCGCCCCGACGACATCGCGGCCGCGGTAACCTTCCTCGCCTCACCCGCCGGCCGCAGCATCACCGGCGCGACCCTCACCGTCGACAACGGCACCAACGCCTGATCAGGCACGTAAAGCGCCGTCCCGCCGGATATTTCGGTTGTCGTCACGAACGCGCCGACGTCAGCGCGCGAATGTGCCTATGCCGCACGCGTGCCCGACGTCGGCGCGCGGGCTTCCGTATGCCGCAGGCACGCCTGACGTCAGCGCGCGAAATCCGTAGGCGGCACACATGCCCGATGTCGGCGCTCGAATTTCCGTATGCACGTCCGATGTCAGCGCGCGAAATTTCGTAGGCGGCACCCCATGCCCGACGTCAGCGCGCGAAGTAGCGGCCCGGTGAGACGCCCACCGCGCGCCGGAAGGCGGCGACGTAGGCGCTCGGGGTCGCGTAGCCGACCCGCTCGGCGATCCGGGCGACCGGTAGCCCGGCGGCCAGCAGGGGCAGCGACGCGGCCAGGCGGGCCTGGGTTCGCCACTGGCCGAACGTGATTCCGGTCTCCGCGAGGAACACGCGTGCCAGGGTGCGGGGGCTGGCGGCGGCCTCGGGCGCGAAGCGGGCGAGGGTGCGGTCGTCGGCCGGATCCCGCAGCAGGGCCTCGGCGACGCGCCGCGCGCGGGGGTCGGTCGGCATCGGCGCCCCGACGGGGATCACCTCGACGGGCTCGAGCAGATCGAAGACGACCGCCTCCGCGCGGGCGCGCCGCGCGGCGTCCAGATCCGAGGCCACCGGCTCGCGGACCCGGTACATATCGCCCGCGGTGAGGTAGTCGAACAATTCGTGCAGCAACCCGCTCACCCGCAGCAGGGCCGGACCGCCGAACGCCACCCGACAGCGGTCGGGCTCGACGAAGATGCCGCGCATGGCCGCCCCGCCGGACGTCCCGGTGCGGTGCGGCGTCCCGCCGGGGATCCACAGCGCCCGCGTCGGCGGCAGCACCCACAACCCGCCCTCGACCTCCACCGACAGGACTCCCTGTGCGGCCCAGGCGATCTGGTGCTGCGGGTGCCGGTGCCGCTCGAACCAGTGGCCCGCGGGAACGACGCCCTCGGCCAGCACCATGGCCGTGGGCCCGGTCGTCGCGGCCACCAGCGGACTTTGACCGTTCGGCGACATGATCTGTCAGCGTAGCGTCTCCCGGTCAGCGTCGGCGAACCCTACCGTCGAAACCATGCCCATGAATCTCGTCCATCGCCTGCTCTGCCGCTCCGCCCTCTGGGAACGCGCCAGTACCGAACGCGTCGTGCCCTGGGCGCTCGACGGGATCGACCTCGGCGACGCGACCGTGGAGATCGGCCCCGGCTACGGCGCTAACATTCGCGCGCTGCGCGATCGCACCGCCGACCTCAGCGGCATCGAGATCGATCCGGCCCTCGCCGCCCGCCTGCGCGCCCGGCACGCCGACTCGATGCGCGTCGTCGAGGGCGACGGCGCGGCGATGCCGTTGCCGGACAACCGATTCAGCGCCGTGGTCAGCTTCACCATGCTGCACCACGTCCCCACCCCCGGCCAGCAGGACGCCCTGTTCGCCGAGGCGTTCCGCGTCCTGCGCCCCGGCGGCGTCTTCGCGGGCAGCGACGGCCTGGACTCCCTCGGCTTCCGCCTGCTCCACCTCGGCGACACCTGCGTCCCGGTACCGCCGACGACCCTGCCCGACCGGCTGGCGCGGGCCGGATTCACCGACATCCGCGTCGAATCCGGGCGCGGAAGTTTCCGCTTCCACGCCCGGCGCGGGTAGACGGCCGGACCGGCTCATCACCCGAGCCGGTCGGTGGTTGCCCGACTGTATTCGGGGCGGTCCTACCGGCGGTGACGGCTCTCGCTCACCCCGTCGCGCTCATCGGCGGCGCGAAATAGGTTGCGGGATCGAGGCTGTCGAGCGGCGTCCACCGGGCGGGCGGGGTGTCCGGAGCCGGTTCGTCCGCGAGCACCCGCCCGTACCCTTGCAGATCCAATGCGAGCCAGGGATTTTCGTCCACCCGGCGGGCCAAGGCATAGCAGGTCGCCAGGAAATGCAGGCATCGCGGATTGCGGGCGGGACAGGAACAGTCGCTCGCGAGCAGCCGGGGTGCGACGACATGCCCTGCGGCGGTGAACGATTCGTGCAGCGCGTCGGTGAGCTCGACCGCGGTGGCGGGGAGGTGGTCGGCGAACGCGCGGGACAGCGGCGCGAACTCCAGGTGGGTCACCGACGCCTGCCCGCCGCGGTGGATGTGGGCGCGCACGATGGTGGCCTCGATCTCGAGCGTGACGCCGCCGTTGCGGGCGATGCTGCGGGCGCGGGGGAGCAGCGGTTCGGGGCGGGTGAGGGAGAGGGGCTCGGCGAGGCGAACCCAGTCCATGCCCCAGCGGGTGTATCCGAATTCGTTGTCGGCCAACTCAATTGCCTCGCTTCCGGCGCAGCAGATCCAGCAGTTGCTCGTCGTCCAGGCGCGCCAGGGCGGCGACGAGGGTGTGTTCGGCGCCGTCGAGGTCGGCGAGCGCGGATTTGCGCGCGTGCATGGCGGCGATGTGTTCCTCCACGGTGGTGCTCGTGGTGAGGGTGGTGACGGTGACGGTCCGCGTCTGGCCGATGCGATGCGCGCGATCGGACGCCTGGGCCTCCACCGCCGGATTCCACCAGCGATCGAAGTGGATCACGTCGGCCGCGCGGGTCAGCGTCAGCCCGGTGCCCGCCGCGCGCAGGCTCAGCACCAGGATGGGCGGCCCGTCGGGGGACTGGAACCGGGTGACGATCTCCCCGCGCTCGGTCGCGTCGAGCCCGCCGTGGAAGAACGGCGCGCGCACGCCGAACCGTTCGGCGCAGTGCCGGACCAGTAGTTCCCCGGTCCGCCGGTACTGCGTGAAAACCAATGTGGGGGAGTCGGATTCGAGATTGTTCGCGAGGATGTCGAAGCACACATCGAATTTCCCGGACCGGCCGGGCAATTCGCTCAGGTCGCCGTCGATCAGTCCCGGATGGTTGCACACCTGCTTCAACCCGGTCAGCGCCGCCAGCACCCGGCTGTGCCGCTGGGCGCCGGAGCCGAAACCCTCGGCCTCCGCCTTCGCCAGCAGCCGATCGTAGGCCCGCTGCTGCTCCTCGGTCGGATCGCAGACCAGATCGGTGTGAATCTTCGGCGGCAGCGCGGCGGCGACCTGAGACTTCCTGCGCCCCAGCACGATCGGCTCGAGCGCGTCGCGCAACCGCACCACGGCCTCGTAGGACCCTTCGTGAATGGGCCGCACGAAGCGCCTGCGGAACTGCGCCTTGTGTGTGAACGCCGCGGGGGCGACGAGATTCAGCAATGCCCACAGCTCGTCGAGATGGTTCTCCACCGGCGTCCCCGTCAGTGCCACCCGCGTCCGCGCCCGGATCGCCCGCGCCGCCTTGGACACCTGCGTGCGCGGGTTCTTGAGCACCTGCGCCTCATCGAATACGGCTGTGGCCCAGTCGATCTCGGCGAGCTCGTGACCGTGCCCGCGCAATGTCGGATAGCCGGTGACCACGACCGTCCCCGCCTCGGTCGCGACCTCCCCGCCCCGCCAGGCGACCGGCCGCAGTTCGGGGGCGAACCGCTCGATCTCGTGCACCCAGTTGCCGACCAGCGAGGTCGGACACACGACGACCTGCGCCCCCGACTCGGCCCGCCCGACCAGGAACCCGATGGCCTGCAAGGTCTTCCCGAGCCCCATCTCATCGGCCAGCACCGCCCCGCCGTGCACCGCGGTCGTCTCCCGCAACCAGGCGACGCCCCGCGCCTGATACGGCCGCAACTCCGCCTTCAACCGCGTTCCCAATTCGCTCGCGACCGCCCGGGTGTCCGCGAACGCCCGCACCGCCCGGTCGGCCGAGACGACCGCCGAGCCCGCCGCATTGGGCACGGCGTGCCCGGCCACCGGCACCCGATCCGCCCACCCGGCGACATCCTCCCGCTCGACCGCCTCGCGCCACGCGACGAGCGACGCGCCCGCCCGCTCGAAACCCAACGCCGCCAACCGATCCGGTTCGGCCACCAGGCAGGGCACGGGCGCGATCGAAAAGCCGCCTCCGGCATCGGGAATTGCCAGGTCGACGAGTTCGGTGGGAAGGGGCGAGTCGTCCCGGGACCGCGCGGCCCCGCCGTCCGCGATCACGGGCAGCGGACCGGGCGTGTCCTCGTCCCAGGTCCACAGGGCGAACAGGTGTCGGTCGGGCAGATAGGTGGCGTGTGTGGTGGGCAGAGCGAACCCCTTATCCTCGTACTGCGTACGGAGTAGTGTAACTCCGTACGGCGTACCGACATTCCGCGAGGGGCATTTCGTGACCGACGACACACCCGGGGACCAGGCCGAACGCCTGCTGACGCTGCTGTGGCGCGAGGTCGCGCCCCCGCGCACGAAGGCCCGCGGCCCCAAACAGGCCGTCAGCGTGGACGACGTCGTGCGCGCGGGCGTCGCCCTGGCCGACCGCGACGGCTACGACAAGGTCTCCATCCGCGCGGTCGCCGCCGAACTCGGCCTCGGACCCATGAGCCTCTACACCTACGTGCCGAGCAAGGACGCGCTCCTCGTCCTCATGGTCGACGCGGTCGCCGACGAGGACCCGCCCATCGATCCGGCCCTCCCGCCCCGCGAGCGCATGGCCGCCATCGCGCGCGCCATCCGCGCCGAACTCCTCGCACACCCGTGGCTACTGGAGGTCCCCCCGTGGCGACAAGTGTTGGGCCCCGGCCGCTTACGCCGCTACGAGCGCCAACTGACCGCCCTCGACGGCCTCGGCTTCGACGACCTGGAACTCGACCGCATCATCTCGGTCCTCTCCGAGTTCGCGTCCGGAAACGCCCGCACCGCCGTCGCCGCCCGCCGCGGCGCCGCCGAGATGACCGACGCCCAATGGTGGGACCTCCACGGCCCCTTACTGACCCGCCTCATGCCCCCCGACCGCTTCCCGCTGTCCGGCCGAGTGGGCCAAGCGGTAGGGGAGACCTACCAGGCCCCCGGCGACCCCGACGGAGACTTCGAATACGGGCTCGCCCGCCTGCTCGACGGCATCGTGGGCCGGACCCGGGACGTGTAGGGGGCCGAAAGTCGGCCGCCCCGGGGGAACGCGGGTCGCGGCGAAAGTCGGTCACCCTCCGGCGAAACCCGGGCTTCCGCCAGCGTCGGCCGCCTCCCTGAGAAGGCGGGTTCCCGCGAAAGTCGGCCCCCCAGTACACGAAAGCGGGCGACCTCGAAAGGTCGCCCGCTGTGGGTTGTTCGGTTGACGGATTCAGTTGTCGAGCGGACGTGAAGGAGCTGGATTACAGCGCCGGGGCCGCTTCCGTGTCGATCACGGCCTCGAGTTCGCGCAGGCGCGCCATGTGCTCGTTGGCGTGATGCTGGCAGAAGAGCAACTCGCCACCGCCGGGAAGGGTCGCGCGCACCCGCGCGGCCGCCCCGCAGCGGTCGCAGCGATCGACCGCAGTCAGTGGGGTGCTGGTCAGTGTTCCTGGCATGACTCCTCCGTCCTGGCTCCCGGCGCAGAAAGCCGTTCGCCTGGGTGTGGGGCCCACGGTCCCCCCGTGGGCTCTCTACCGCTACTTCCCAGCAGTGGCAATGACTACTCTGTCAGACGTTCGGGACGGGGGCTTTGTTCCCGGAGATGTTTCTCTGTGTTTTCCCTAACATGACCAGGCATTTCGCTGAAGGCGAACACGATGGTCAGTACGGGTGCTCGAAGGGTGTCCACCTCCGCGAACAGGCCGATCCAGTTGTCTTGTCGGCAGATTACCCCGGCCTACCGACACTCACACTCGGGTTTCGGCAAACTTCGAGGCCACCCAGGTGTGACCTGCGTTATGGTGCAGCCATGATCGCCCCGGATGCCCGAATTGCCAAGGCGCGCACGCTCGTTCACATGTGCACCCGCGACGACTACGAAACCGCACGTCGGGAGGGGCAGCGCCGGGCGCCGTCATTGGTGAGCGAGGGGTTCACCCACCTGTCCGCGCCCGCCCAGGTGCACCTGCCCGCGAATCGGTTGTTCGCTGGTAGCGAAGATCTTGTTCTGCTGTGGCTCGACCCCGACGCGCTCGATGCGCCGGTGCGTTGGGAACCCGGCGTACCCGGCGATCCGGAGGCCATGCGCTTCCCGCATCTGTACGGTCCGATCCCGATGGCCGCGGTGGTCCGGGTGACCGACTATCGACCGGGGCCGAACGGCGTTTTTCCGGAAATATCGGACATTTGACCTAGGGTGGAACCGTGAACGTCGACGTGACAGCGCTGCCCGGTATCGGGGTCCGCAAGGATTTCGAGGCCCGATCCGGTCGCCGGATCGGCGTGGTCGCCCATCGTGACGGGGGTCTCGATCTCATCGTCTCCAAGGCCGACGACCCCGACGCCTGCGCGGCCCAGGTGCCGCTCAGCACCGACGAGGCGGCCGTGCTGGCGAATCTGCTGGGCGCTCCGCAGCTGGTCGAGCGGCTCAACGAGGAGCACCGCGAGATGGCGGGCATCGTGACCCGGCAGCTGCCGATCGGTGAGTCGTCCCCCTATCAGGGCCGCGAGCTGGGGGAGACGCGGATGCGCACGCGGACCAAGGCGTCGATCGTCGCGGTCATGCGGGCCGGACAGGTCTCCCCGTCGCCGGGGCCGGACTTCGTGCTGGCCTCGGGCGATCTGTTGGTGGTGGTGGGCACTCCGGCCGGATTGGACGCCGCGCTCGAGATCCTGACCGACGGGTGACGGTGTGCATTCGACGGCTCTAGCACTCGTTCAACTCGGTTCCATCCTGTTCGTGCTGGGAGTGCTGGGGCGCGTCGCCGGACGATTCGGCATGTCACCGATTCCGCTGTATCTGTTGGGGGGACTGGCCTTCGGGCAGGGCGGCGTCATCGAGCTGAAGTCGGCGGTCGAATTCGGTCACGTGGCCGGTGAGATCGGCGTGGTGTTGCTGCTGCTGTTACTCGGACTGGAGTACACCGCGCCCGAACTCGTGACGGGACTGCGGCGTTCGTGGCTGGCGGGTGTCTTCGATCTGGTGGCCAACGCGACTCCCGGCGTGGCGGTGGCGCTCATCCTCGGGTGGGGTGCGACCGGGGCGGTCACCATGGGTGGGGTCACCTACATCTCCTCGTCGGGGATCGTGGCCAAGGTGCTCAACGACCTCGGGCGCCTGGGCAACCGGGAGACGCCGGTGGTGTTGTCGATCCTGGTGTTCGAGGATCTGGCCATGGCGGTGTATCTGCCGATCCTCACGACCATGCTGGCCGGGGTCGGCTATCTCGCCGGGCTGCGGTCGCTGGCGATCGCGCTGCTGGCCATCACCTGCGTGCTGGTGATCGCGTTGCGCTACGGCCGGTACGTGTCGGCCATCGTCGACAGCTCCGATCGAGAAGTGTTCCTGCTCAAGCTGCTCGGCGCGGCCCTGCTCGTCGCCGGGCTCGCCTCGGCGCTCAACGTCTCCGCGGCGGTCGGCGCGTTCCTGCTCGGCATCGCGATCTCCGGCTCCACCGCCCAGAACGCCGCCAAACTCCTCGAACCCCTCCGAGACCTGTTCGCCGCCATCTTCTTCGTGGCCTTCGGCCTCAACACCGACCCCCGTTCCATCCCACCCGTCCTCGCCTGGGCGATCCTGCTCGCACTGATCACCCTCCTCACCAAAACCGCCACCGGCTGGTGGGCCGCCCACCGCCAGGGCATCCGCCGCCTCGGCTCCGCCCGAGCAGGCGCCGCCCTCGTAGCCCACGGCGAATTCTCCATAGTCATTGCGGGCCTTGCCGTCTCCCTAGGCACCGTCGACAAACAACTGGCCGCCCTGGCCTCCGCCTACGTCCTCATCATGGCCGTCCTGGGCCCCATAACCGCCCGCCTCGTAGAACCCACCATCCGCCTCCTCCAACGCCACCCCACCCCAGCGTCCACACCCCCCGCCCTGGAATCCACCGAGCCTCACCCGGGCGTCCGCACCGAATAACGCCCCCAGGCAAGCCAACCCAGCCGCACCCCTTATTCGAATCCGCACCCCCTACAAGCCCCCACAAAGAGTGCGAATCCCAACAAAGGGTGCGGCTCGAGCTGGTCGGCAACCCAGGCCGCACCCTTTATTCGAATCCGCACCCCCTGCAGGCCTATACAACGTGTGCGGATCCGAATAAGGGGTGCGGCTGGGGTGGTGGTCACGTGGGGGATCGCCGGGTGTCTCGGGCTCGTTCCAGGTAGCGGGAGGAGGCGACCGCTATCGCACCGGAGGCGAGGCCGACGAGGACGGCGGTGAGGTGGCCGTAGTCGGTGAAGGTGCGGCCGCGCCAGGCGGCGAGGGCGTACCAGATCAGGAGGGCGGCGATCCAGAGGACGCGGGTGCGGCCGCGGAGGTGATAGGCGAGGGCGGCCAGCACGGCCGAGAAGCCGTAGGAGGCACCGACATCGGCGGCCACGGTCACCTTGAGGGGAATGAGGTGGTGGTCGACGGCGTAGGCGATGCCGGTCACCACGATCACCGTCGCGACCACATGGCCGACGGCGAAGATCGCCATCCACCGCAGCGAGCCGAGCCAGCGTTCGGCGAACGCCATGACCGTCAGCAACCCGAGGATGATCGTCCACGGAAACCCGCCCTCGGTCCAGAACGCCGACGCCACCAGCACCTGCACCGGATCCCGTTGCATATTGTGCAGATTCGTCGACGCCGACAGGATCAGCCGATGCCCGGCGAAGTCGCTGATCCCGCGCAATGTCCACCACGTCACGAACAACGTGAACGCGTACGCGCAAGTGGCCGGAGCCGCCGCGAGATGATCGTGCGCGGCCCGCAACGCCCGATACCACCGCGGCTTACGCCCCCACCACACCCGCACCGCCCGCACCCCGTCCGCCGGTTCGACCGTGCGCGTCCAGGGCGAGCGGTAGTAATCCAGTACGGAAGCACCCACACCAGCAAGTCTCGCGCGATCCGGCCCGCCCCGCTCCCCGACGCGCCCGCACCCCCAGCCAACTCGTCCCTAACCCCCACCCCCATACGGCAGCATGAACCAACGACACACCCCCGCAACATCCCTCCCGCAGAATCAACCCCCACCCCCGGAAGGAGACGCCATGCCCCCATTCCGCCAAACCCTCCACGGCGTCACCCACACCTTCCCCTCCCTCGTAGACCTCCTGGCCAAAGCCACCCCCCACCGCAGCGGCGACGAATTGTCGGCCTGCGCCGCCCATTCCGACGCCGAACGCGCCGCCGCCCAATGGGCCCTCGCCGAGGTCCCCCTCGCCCACTTCCTCACCGACCCCGTCGTCCCCTACGAAACCGACGAGATCACCCGCCTCATCCTCGACACCCACGACCCCACCGCCTTCGCCCCCATCGCTCATCTCACCGTCGGCGACCTCCGCGACTGGCTCCTCACCGCCGCCGCGCACGACGACGCCGCCGCCCTCGCGGCCGTCGCCCCCGGCCTCACCCCCGAAATGGCCGCCGCCGTCAGCAAACTCATGCGCAATCAGGATCTCATCGCCGTCGCGCGAGCCATCCACGTGCGCACCGGCTTTCGCACCACCATCGGCCTGCCCGGCACCCTGGCCACCCGACTGCAACCCAATCACCCCACCGACGACCCGCGCGGTATCGCCGCCGCCGTCCTCGACGGCCTGCTGCTCGGCTGCGGCGACGCGGTCATCGGGGTCAACCCGGCCACCGATTCCCCCGCCGTCACCGCCGACCTGCTGCGCCTGCTCGACGAGATCCGGCAGCGCTTCGACATCCCCACCCAGTCCTGCGTCCTCGCCCATGTCACGACCACCCTCGACCTGATCGAGGCCGGGGCCCCGGTCGATCTGGTGTTCCAGTCCATCGCGGGCACCGAGGGCGCCAATTCCGGCTTCGGCGTTGACCTTTCGCTGCTCCGCGAGGCGTGCGACGCGGGCCGCTCGCTGCGCCGCGGCACCGTCGGCGACAACGTCATGTACTTCGAAACCGGCCAGGGCTCGGCCCTGAGCGCGGGCGCGCATCTCGGCACCGACGGCCGCCCGGTCGATCAGCAGACCCTCGAGGCCCGCGCCTACGCCGTCGCCCGCGCCTTCGATCCACTGCTGGTCAACACGGTGGTCGGCTTCATCGGCCCGGAATACCTCTACGACGGCAAACAGATCGTCCGCGCCGGACTCGAGGACCACTTCTGCGGCAAACTGCTCGGCCTCCCCATGGGCGTCGACGTCTGCTACACCAACCACGCCGAGGCCGACTCCGACGATATGGACACCCTGCTGACCCTGCTCGGCGCGGCGGGCGCGGCCTTCGTCATCGCCGTCCCCGGCGCCGACGACGTCATGCTCGGCTACCAGAGCCTGAGCTTCCACGATGCCTTGTATGCTCGAAAGGTGTTGGGGCTCAGACCTGCTCCCGAATTCGCCGCCTGGCTCGACGGCCTCGGCATGCTCGACGCCACGGGCCGCGTCCGCGACATCGAGCCCCTGTCCTCTCCACTACGCGCGCTGACGGGACCGCGATGACCAGGTCGTTCTGGGACGAACTGCGCCGCACCACCCAGGCCCGCATCGGCCTCGGCCGCGCGGGCGACGCCCTGCCCACCGCCCGCGTCCTCGAATTCCGCGCCGCCCACGCCGCCGCCCGCGATGCCGTGCACACGCCTCTGAACATCGACGAATTCATTACGCGCACAACAGAAGTCGGCCTCGGCGCACCGATATGCGTTCGCAGCCGGGCCACCGACAGATCCGAATACCTCCGCCGCCCCGACCTCGGCCGCATACCGGAAAACACTGCCGGACAAGGCTTCTCGCTCCTGACCCGAACCGGAGCCGACATCGGCATCGTCCTCGCCGACGGCCTGTCTCCCCGAGCCCTCCACGACCACGGCATCCCCATGCTCACCGCGCTGAAAGCCGCTCTGCCCCAACACCTCCGGATCGCACCACCGGTGATAGCCACCCAGGCCCGAGTAGCCCTCGGCGACCACATCGGCGCGGCCCTCGGCGTGACTACCGTCCTGGTCCTCATCGGCGAACGCCCCGGCCTCTCGGTCGCAGACAGCCTCGGCATCTACCTCACCCACCACCCGCGCCCCGGCCGCACCGACGCCGAACGCAACTGCGTCTCCAACATCCACCCACCCGAGGGCCTGGCCTACGCGGTCGCCGCCGAAGTGACCGCGGGCCTGGTCGCGGGAGCTCGCCGCCTCGGCCGATCCGGCGTCGAACTGAAGGACACCTACCAGCGCGGCCACTCGAACCTGTTGCCGTAGAACGTATCCCGTCCCCGAAGAAGCTCAGATCAACGGCGGCGGCCTCAGGTCCAACCTCCGCATCACCCGATCGACCAGATCGGGCGGCATCCCGGGTTCGCGGCGCGCCGCCAACGCCTCGCCGCGTCCGGCCTCGAGCACCTCGTTGCTGATGGCCCGCAGGCTCGCGCCGAGGCGCAGCGTCTTCTCGAACGCCTTGCTGTCGGTCTCCTCCGCCTGCTGCGCGGCCTCGGGGTCGGCGCGGGTGAGGCGGCCCTCGAAGCGCTCGCGCAGCCGCTGGTAGACCTCCTCGGGCATATCCTCGCGGCCCGCGATCTCGTCCAGCCGGGCCAGTTCCGCGCGTAGGATGCGGGTCCACAGGCCGCGTTCCATGGTGCGTTCGAGTTCGGTGTCGGCTTGAACGTGGGTGGCCCGCACGACCAGCGGCAGCGTCGGGCCCTGCACCAGCAGCGTGAACAGCACGACCGCGAACGCGATGAACAGCAGGTGGTCGCGGCCCGGGAACTCGGCTCCCGTGTCGGTGGTGAACGGCACGGCCAGCGCCAGCGCGACGGTCACCACCCCGCGCATCCCCGCCCACCAGGTGACCACGGTCTCGCGCCAGGTGTGCGGTTCGTCGGTGTCCCGCCGCCGCCGCAACCGCTGCCCGAGGGGAACCGTGACCAGCAGCCACACCAACCGCAGCAGCACGACCACCGCGATCACCGCCGCGGTGCCGCCCAGCAGATGCGGCCACTCCGGCCCGGTGGCCGCGAGCACGGTGGTGAGCTCCAACCCGATGAGCCCGAAGGCGATCCCGGTGACCAGCAGATCGATCACCTCCCACACCGAATCCCCGACGACGCGGTAGGCGCTGTCGCTGAAATCCGTTGCGGCGTCGACCAGATACAGCGCGCACACCAGCACCGCGAGCACCGCCGACCCGTGCCAGTAGTCGGCCAGCCCGTAGGCGGCGAACGGCAGCAGCAGCCCCAACGCCACCTGCCAACTCGCCTGCTCGAGCCGCTGCATCAACCGGCTCCCCGCCCACCCCAGCACCCCGCCGACCGCGACCGCCACCACCGCCGACACCACGAACTCACCCGCGGTGTGCCACGCCGAGAACCGCCCGGTGACCACGGCCTGCACCGCCACGTTGTAGAGCACGACCGCGGTCACATCGTTGAACAACCCCTCACCCTCGAGCATCGCCACCAACCGCCGCGGCAACCCCAACCGCCCCGCCATCGCGCTCACCGCGACCGGATCCGGCGGCGCGACCACCGCCCCCAACGCGAACGCCACCCCCAACGGCACCCCCGGATACCAGGCATGGAACACCGCCGCCACCGCCGCGGCCGTCGCCACCACCAGCCCCACCGCCCGCCACAGAATCGGCCCCGCGTTCGCCGCGAACTGCTGCCACGACGTCCGCCGCGCCGACGCGTACAGCAACGGCGGCAACACCAACGGCAGAATCAACTCCGGCTCGATGTCCACACTCGGCACCCACGGAATCACCGCCAGCACCAACCCGAACACCGTCATCAACACCGCCGGCGCCAACCCCACCCGCCGCCCGATCGGCTGCGCCAGAATCGTCGCGAACGCCAACACGAACACCAACACCAGCTGCTCCACAACGGCCCAGTCTGGTGCCGTCCCACCCGGATGTCACAACCCCACGCCGCACACCCCGAAACCCGTTGCGCCCCAAACCCTTCCGAAACGCGACGAGCGCCGCCGGACATCCCGGCGGCGCTCGACGTACCCGAAAACCCTAGTCCAGATAATCCCGCAAAACCTGCGACCGACTCGGATGCCGCAACTTGCTCATCGTCTTCGACTCGATCTGCCGGATCCGCTCCCGCGTCACCCCGTACACCTGCCCGATCTCGTCCAGCGTCCGGGGCTGGCCGTCGGTGAGGCCGAAGCGGAGGCGGACCACGCCCGCCTCGCGCTCGGACAGGGTCTCGAGCACCGACTGGAGCTGGTCCTGCAACAGCGTGAAGCTCACCGCGTCGACCGCGACAACCGCCTCGGAGTCCTCGATGAAATCGCCGAGCTGCGAGTCGCCCTCGTCGCCGATGGTCTGGTCGAGGGAGATGGGCTCACGCGCGTACTGCTGGATCTCCAGCACCTTCTCCGGCGTGATGTCCATTTCCTTGGCGAGCTCCTCGGGGGTGGGCTCGCGGCCCAGGTCCTGGAGCAGCTCGCGCTGGATGCGGCCGAGCTTGTTGATGACCTCGACCATGTGCACCGGGATGCGGATGGTGCGGGCCTGGTCGGCCATCGCGCGGGTGATGGCCTGGCGGATCCACCACGTGGCGTAGGTCGAGAACTTGTAGCCCTTGGTGTAGTCGAACTTCTCCACCGCGCGGATCAGACCGAGGTTGCCTTCCTGGATGAGGTCCAGGAACGCCATGCCGCGGCCGGTGTAGCGCTTGGCCAGCGACACGACCAGTCGCAGGTTCGCCTCGAGCAGATGGTTCTTGGCGCGGTTGCCGTCGCGCATGATCCACTGGAGGTCGCGGCGGCTGGCGACGGGCAGCTTCTCGCCCTTTTCGGCGAACTCGCGCAGCTTCTCGGTGGCGTAGAGACCGGCCTCGATGCGCTTGGCGAGTTCGACCTCCTCCTCCGCGTTGAGCAGCGCGACCTTGCCGATCTGCTTGAGGTAGGCGCGCACCGAGTCGGCGGAGGCGGTGAGTTCGGCGTCCTTGCGCGCCTGGCGCAGCGCCTCGGACTCCTCCTCGTCCCAGACGAAGTCGCCGGAGGCCTTGTCCTTCTCGGTGGGCTCGTCGGCCTCTTCCTCGGCCTCGGCCTCGGCTTCCTCCTCGTCCTCGACGGCGACCTCCTCCTCGAGGTCGGCCTCGTCCTCGGGAAGCTCGTCCGCGGCGACATCGATGTCGAGATCGTCGAGATCCAACGACTCGTCTTCGATGGTCTCCTCGGCCTCGCCGCCCTCACCGGCGGGGGAGGTCGCCTTCTTGGCCGCGGTCTTCTTGGCCGGAGCCTTCTTGGCCGCGGCCTTCTTCGCCGGAGCCTTCTTCGCGGCGGCCTTCTTGGCGGGGGCCTTCTTGGCGGCAGCCTTCCGGACCGGTCGAGCTTCGGTGGGGCTTTCTGCGGCTTCGGCGGGGTCGGCCGATTCGGCGGTCTGTCGGGTATTCGTGGCTACCACGTACGCCCTTTCGTGACGGTCTCGTGCGGCGTCACGCCAGAGTGAAACATCCGGCGGAGCGGTTCTGTCGGGGGTAAATCCGGCTCTCGTGCCGGTGTCGGTCCGGCCCTACCGCCGGTCATGTGTTCCATTGTAACGACCGGACCGGAGTGCTCGCGTCTACCTCGCTGGTTAGCCGCGCATTCACCGGATCCGGCGGGGCCGCCGGGCTCAGTGCGCGATCCCGTCCTGCACCGCCATGGCGGCCCCGACGATGCCCGCGGTATTGCGCAGATGCGCCGCGACCACCGGAGTTCGGTTGCCCAGCAACGGAATCCAGTGCTCGGCGTCGCGGCTGATCCCGCCGCCCGCGACGATCACGTCGGGCCACAGCAGATTCTCCAAGGTCACCAGCACCTTGGTGACCTCGGCCGCCCACTGCTTGTAGGACAGCTTTTTTCGCTCCTTCACCGACGAGGCGGCCCGGTGCTCGGCCTCCTTGCCGTTGACCTCGATGTGCCCGAACTCGGTGTTGGGCACCAGCGTGCCGTGATACAGCAGCGCCGAGCCGATGCCGGTCCCGAAGGTCAGCAACATGACCAGACCCCGCGTGTCGCGCGCCGCCCCGAACCGGTCCTCGGCCATCCCCGCGGCGTCGGCGTCGTTGAGCACCACCACCTCGCGCCCGCCGAGCGCGAGCGAGAACAGCTGCCGCGCGTCGGTGTCGATCCAACTCTTATCGATGTTGGCGGCCGTGCGCACGATGCCGTTGACGATCACGCTGGGCATGGTGATGCCGACGGGCCCGTCCCAGCCCGCCTGGGTCACGAGCTTGGCGACGGTCTCGGCGACGGCATTCGGCGTGGAGGGCTGGGGTGTGGCGATCTTGATGCGGTCGTGTGCGAGCTCGCCGGTGGACAGATCCACCTCGGCGCCCTTGACGCCGCTTCCCCCGATGTCGATACCGAAGGCGTGCCCCCGAACGGACATTCCTGACTCCTCGTTCCCTGTGGTGCCGAGCGAAACAAGTGCGCGCGGCACGTTACACGGCATTGTGTGCTGGGCTTGCGCGACGAACGATCTGTGTCGTGCGCGACAAGCCTAATGCGCGCCCGGCGCAATCTGTGCTGCGATGGGGTCGTGCCCGAATCCAACCCGTCGTCCCCGTCCGCCGCCCCCGCCACCGTCCCGGACCTCGACACCCGCGACGAGATCGCCGAATTGCGCAGGGTCGCAATCGATCTCGCGTTGACCGCCGCCGCCCGCGTGCGCGCCCGGCGCCCCGAGGTGTTCGGCGCGGCCCCCTCCGCCGACGCCGTGCAGGCCAAGAGCACTCCCACCGATCCGGTCACCGTCGTCGACACCGAGACCGAGGAACTGATCCGCGGCCTGCTGACCGAACTGCGCCCCGGCGAACGCGTCCTGGGCGAGGAGGGCGGCGGCACCCTCGACGGCGGCGACCGCGAGATCGTCTGGGTGGTCGACCCGATCGACGGCACCGTGAACTTCATGTACGGCATCCCCGCCTACTCGGTCTCGGTCGCGGCCATGCGCGGCGGCCGGTCCCTGGCGGGGGCCGTGGTGGACGTGTCGCGCGCGGTCGTCTACAGCGCGGGCCGCGGCGCCGGCGCCACCCGCACCGACCCGGACGGCCACTCGATCCCGTTGCGCTGCAACGACATCGACAATCCCGGCATGGCCCTGCTGGCGACCGGATTCGGCTACGGCGCCGCGCGGCGCGCCCGGCAGGGCGAACTCGTGGCGCGGGTCTTGCCGAGGGTGCGCGACATCCGCCGGATCGGTTCGGCCGCACTGGATCTGTGCATGGTCGCCGCGGGCCTGGTCGACGCCCACTACGAACACGGCCTCAACACCTGGGACTGGGCCGCGGGCGCCCTGATCGCCGCCGAGGCGGGCGCGCGGCTCGTGCTGCCGCCGCCGGGCTCGGTGAGCAAGTCCGGGGAACTGACCGTGGCCGTCGCCCCCGGCATCGCCGACGAACTTCTCGAACTCTTCGACCGCCTCGGCGTGTCGGAGGCGATCCCGGACTAGCAGTGCCCCTTGCGCGCGGCGTCGAGCAGGCTGGAGTCGATGCCGCCCGAGGGCGCGGGATTCTTCAACGACTTGAGCACCTCCTCGGCGTCGGTGCTCGGATGCACGTCGTTGCCGAACAGCGAGCCCAGCGCGAGATCGACCGTATCGTCGCCGCGCTGGTCCTCGATCAGCTCCGCGCAGGGCGCGAGCAACTGGACCGAGGCCGCCGCGGGCCGCCCGTTGACCCCGAACCGGATCTGCCCGGTGCACTCCAGATCGCCGTTGACGTACACGGGATCGTTGGCGAACACGGGCGCGGGCGGGCTGGCGAACCCGTAGTCGCTGAGCCGCGAGGCGATGTGCTCGGCCAGGCCGCGCTGCCCCGAGGCGTTGTAGATGCGCACCTTGGACTGGGACAGCGGCGCGGGCTGCACATCGTGCAGGCGCGAGGCCGACACCCGCTGGCCGGGCGCGACCTGCTGCTGCGCGGCCTGATCCTGCGCGGGGGAGGGGGAGTTGCACGTCATCGCCGCGTGACTGCGGCCCTCGGTGGTCAGCGCCTTGATCCACACGATCGCGCAGATCAGTGCGAGGATCGCGACCATGGCGACCCAGGGCTGGTAGCGGCGGCGCAGGAACGGCCGACCCTTGTCGTCGACGGTGCTGCCTCGGGTGATCAGTGAAACCACATGCACACCTTACGAGTTCATCGGCCCGGATCGCGCACGCGCACACCGCCGCGCCGGATGTGAAGTCGGTATCGCCCGGATAACGATTCGCTCGCCGAAGGGGCACGGAATGGTCCGGGACGGGTGTTCGGGATGACGATTGCCCCTCGGTTTCGGCTCGGTCGAGTTTTGATTGCGACTTTTGCCCCGCCGTCCGCTATTGTCTGGCGGCCCGATACGAAACACTGGTGTGAGTCAGGGGAGCGATTTCGGGAACAACCAGGGCATGTCCTGCGTTGACCGAGCGCGATCCGGTACGGATTCACAAGATCCGGCCGGTCGGCGAGCGGTGTACACGTGACGTACACCACGGCGGGGCGGTGCTCGCCGAGCCGATTCCAGCCGGGATCGGGGCGGAGGGAGCCGGTCCGGGATATACGGAGTAAGGACGAGGGGAAGACGACATGGCAACCGACTATGACGCACCGCGGCGCAGTGAATCCGACGACGTGTCGGAGGACTCGCTGGAGGAGCTGAAGGCTCGTCGCAACGAGGCCGCGTCCGCCGTCGTGGATATCGACGAATCCGATACCGCGGAGTCGTTCGAGCTCCCCGGCGCGGATCTGTCCGAGGAGGTGCTCTCGGTCCGGGTCATCCCGAAGCAGGCCGACGAGTTCACCTGCTCGAGCTGTTTCCTGGTTCATCACCGCAGCAGGCTCGCCAGCGAAGCAGGCGGCCAGCTCATCTGCATGGACTGCGCGGCCTGACGGCGACAGCGGATCCCCTGGACCCGCGGCTTTTCGAATAACGGGTTAACGTCCCGCGCTCGGCACGCCGAGCGCGGCCAAGACCCGCTCGGGCCTGCGCGTGCTGATCAACCAGTACGGCGTGGGGTCGTCCGGGTCGTCCAGAACCAGCAACACCATCGGCCCGATCCACGGCCGATGCTGCACGTACGCGGCCGGGTCGAGCTGGCGGCCCAGGGCCGCGCTCTTCGCGCTGGCCGGTACGGACGTGCCGCGGGCCACATACGTTACCGCCAAATGCGCTCGGTCGGCACGCAATTCGAGGGTTCCCGCCGCGTCGCGGCGCACCTCGACCCGATGGCGGCTCAGCCACACCAACGCCCACACCGGGACCGGCAGCAGCAACACGTACGGCAACCACGCCCGCACCCCGGGCGCGCCCATGTGGATCTCGGCCGCGAGCAGTCCGGTGATGGCCAGGCCCACGGGCCACCACCACAGCGGCACCCAGAGGCGCTCGGCGTAGACGGGGGCGGTGGTTTCGTCGGGCTGCATGCTCACCTGGTGGGACGGGTCGGACACGACATCAGACTAGGTCAGTGCTCATGACGGCGACCGCGTAGGCTCGCTTTACGTGACCGGTATTCCACCCATACCCCTGCTGCGGCTCGATCCCGGTATCCCCGTGCCCACGCGCGCCCATCCCGGCGACGCCGGCGTCGATCTGTGCACCACCGAGGACGTCATCCTGGAACCGGGGGAGCGGGTCCTCGTGGGCACCGGTGTCGCCGTGGCACTTCCGATCGGCACGGTCGGGCTGATCCATCCGCGCTCGGGCCTGGCGGCCAAGACCGGCCTGTCGATCGTGAACACGCCGGGCACGGTCGACGCCGGATACCGCGGTGAGATCAAGGTGTGCCTGATCAATCACGATCCGCGCAGCCCGATCACGTTGCGGCGTGGGGATCGGATCGCGCAGTTGCTGGTGCAGCGGGTGGAACTGGTCGAGTTCACGGAGGTCGACCGGCTCGACGAAACCGCGCGCGGCGCGGGCGGTTACGGGTCCAGCGGTGGACACGCCAGCCTGGCCGCGGCGTCGGGAGCGGGTCCGGTCGGCAAGGAGGCATGACGATGTTCGGACGGAAGAAGCGTTCGAGAGACGACGATCGCGGGCATTTCGACGAGTACGCCTACGACGACGACTACGAATACGACGAGGCGGCCTACGACGAGGTCACCTACGACGAGTCCGCGCCCGAGGAGACGGCGGCCTACGCCGAGCCCGAGTACGAAACCCCCAGGGCCCGAGCGGTTTTCGAGCGCGACCCGGTCGAGGACGAGGGCCCGCGCTCGGGCCCCTACGACTACGAGGACGTCGCCGACCTGCTCGACGACGTCGCCGAGCAGCGCCTGGACCTGGGTTCGGTGATCCTGCCGGTCCCCGAGGGCGGTCAGCTCCAGGTCGAGATGACCCCCGACGGCACCCCCCAGGCGGTCCACCTCGCGACCCCGCACGGCCGCCTCACCGTCGCCGCCTACGCCGCCCCCAAGTCCCCGGGCCAATGGCGTTCCGTCGCAGCCGATCTCGCCGAATCCCTGCGCGCCGACGGCGCCCAGGTCTCGATCCAGACCGGCCCCTGGGGCCGCGAGCTGCACGCGGTCACCGAGGGCGCCGACCTCCGCTTCATCGGGGTCGACGGCTATCGCTGGATGGTCCGTCTCGTGGCGGCGGGTCCGACCGGCGCCGCCGACGAGGGCGGCCCCCTGGTCACCGCCGCCCGCGCGATCCTCGCCGAGACCATCGTCCGCCGCGGCGACGAACCCCTCCCCGTCCGCGAGCCGCTGCCCGTGGTCCTGCCCCAGGAGCTGGCCGAACAGCTCATCGCCGCCCACCAGCAGCAGCTGGCGGCCCAACAGGAGGCCCTGGCCGCCCAGGCCGCCGCGGCCCAGGCCCACGCCACCGGCCAGTTCCCCGCCGTTCCCCCCGAACAGCAGGGTCCCCGGCGCGGCGTCGAGGGTTCGGCGATGCAGCAGCTACGCCGGAACTGAGCGATCGGCCTCGTCGAAGGCTCGGGCCACGGCGAGGCTGTCCTCGTACACGTGATAGCGGGTGACCAGCCCGTCGGTCACGGTCAGGTGCAGGGCGAACCGCGCCCGATAGGCCCGCCCGGTGGGGCGGGCCGTCTGCCGGATCTCGCCCAGCACCACCGCGTCCTGCCCGTCCACGAGCACCCGCTCCACCACGGTTCCCGCCCGCTCGGGCACGTGATGCGCGCCGATCTGGAGGAAATGCTCGGCCGCGTCCGCCGGGGTGACCCGCCGCCGGATCCACGGCGTCGCCGCCCGCCCCAACTCGCTGTCCGGCCAGTTCAGCCGCCAATCACACACCGGCGCAAACAGTTTCGCGATCCCGTCGGCGTCCCCGGCGCCCATGCGCCGCAACAGCTCCTCGACGACGGCCCTCGTGCTCTCGCTCATACCGGCGAGCCTGCCCGTCCGCCGGCCGCGTGTCGATTACCCGACGGGTAATCTCACCGCTGCGCCGCGTGCCGGGGCAGCAGATGGTGCAACCCGTGCGCCCCGAGAATCGCCGGATCCGCCCCCAACGCGTCCAACGTGATCCGCGTCAACTCGGCGTGCGGAATCAGGGTCGTCCACTCCTCGCCGACGTGCCACGGATGCACCGGATCGTCCACGGCCGACACCACCGACGTCGGAACCGCAAGGGACGCAAGCGTTTCCGGCGTCGGCCACGGATAGGAGGCCGCCTCGTCCAGCGCGTCGGGCAGATGCGGCCACTGCGCGGTCCACGATCGGGTCAGCGCCTCGGCCAGCCACCGCGGGCTGTCGGCCCGCATCCGCTCGAGCACGGCGTCGAGCCCGTCGGCCCGCAACGCCGCCGCCGTGGCCGCCGCGCTCAGCGCCGCCGGGCAGTCCCGGGCGTCCGATCCGGTCCACGCGGGCAACGCCGCTATGACTCCGAACACGCTGTCCGGATGCGCCGCCGCCCACTCGACCGCGATCGCCGCGCCCAGCGAGATCCCGGCCGCCAGCACCGCCCCCGAACGCGCCGCGGTGTCCAGCGCCGCGCGACAGCTCTCCACCACCGCCCGCGGATCCGGTTCGACCGCGAGGAACGGCAAATCGACTGCCGCACAAGCGGGTCCGAAGGCGCGACGCGCGAAATCGGCGTCCGAGCCGGTGCCGGGCAGGGCGACGACGAGCGCGGGGCGGGGTGACTCTGGCACGCGCCGAAGCCTACGCGGCGAGCCCTCGGGTTCGGGGGAGGCGGGCGTGGGTAATCACCTGGGGTGCCGTCCGCCGGACGCACGGTTCCGGGCCGCGTGGCGTGCCCCCGGAGCCCCATCTACAGTTGGCGGTATGCCAGGCCAATCGGCTGGTCGAGTGGGAAACCCGACGACGTGCGACCCACGCCGTCAGCAGTGCAGGAAGTGTTGCGAAAATGCCTTTCACGGGCAGGAACAAGGCGGGATCCGGTACCGCTGAGAGCAAGTCCGGCCCCGACAGCGGATATTTCCGCCGCTTGGGCCGCCGATTGACCGCGGATTTGGACCGGCTCGACGCCGAGGAACTGGCCGAGACGTCCGAGGCGTCGGGCGCGTGTCAGGCCTCGGAGTGCCGACGCGGCGAGGAGGTCACCATGTTGGGCCGCCTCCGCAGCGTGGACACCAGCCCGACCGGTTCCACCGGCGGCCTGGAGGCCGAGTTCTTCGACGGCACCGACGCCATCGCCCTGGTGTGGATCGGTCGGCGGCGCATCCCGGGGATCGAGCCGGGACGCCGTATCCTGGTCCGCGGCCGCATCGGCGAACGCGACGGGGCCAAGGTCATGTTCAACCCCTACTACGAACTCCGCGAGAACGCTTGACACCTATGCCGATACCCAGCCAGGACTCCGGCGACCACCGCTCCCCGGACGATCAGCCCACCGCCGTGCTGCCGGTCGTGCAGCCCGACGACCTCGAGGCCGAACGCGCGGAGGCGGCGGAACAGACCCTGCTGGAACAGCTGGGCGGCATCAGCGGCCTGATCTATTCGACCCTGCCGGTCGTGGTGTTCGTCCCCGCCAACGCGCTGTGGGGCCTCACCGCGGCCATCTGGTCGGCGCTGGGCGTGGCGGCCGCGATCCTGGTGTGGCGCTTGGTCCGTCGCGACCCCATCCAGCCCGCGATCTCCGGCTTCCTCGGCGTCGGGGTGTGCGCGTTCATCGCGTATCGGATGGGCGCGGCCAAGGGCTTCTTCCTGTTCGGCATCTGGGCGAGCCTGCTCTACGGCGGCGTGTTCCTGGCCTCGCTGATCGTGCGCTGGCCCCTGGCCGGGGTCATCTGGGGCGTGCTCAACGGCCACGGCCACGACTGGCGTTCGGACCGTCGCGCGATGCGCCTCTACGACATCGCCACCGCCGTGTGGGTGGTCGTCTTCGGTGCCCGCTACCTGGTCCAGCACCACCTCTACGACGCCGACTCCACGGGCCTGCTGGCCGTCGCCCGCATCGCCATGGGCTGGCCGCTGACGGCCGTCGCGTTGCTCATCACGGTCTGGGCCGTGCGCAAGGCGGGCCATCTGCCCGTCGCGCGCGCGTGAACGCGCCCGCCCGTCCTCTCGTAGAGCTTCTTGTAGCCGGACTCTTCTAGCCGCCGCGGCGGTATCCACCCCGCGACAATCGCCCACAGGGTGGTGATCGGCCGCCGGGAGGTGGGGGTGAACCCACCCCTGGGGTGCCTATTGAGCGGGCCCGGAAAATCGCACGATTTCTATACACCGAGATCGTGCGAAAGGAATCCCAGTGGCTACCGAGAACACCACCGCGACGCAGGACCGACCGAAGGGTCGCGGCACCCGGCCCGAGCGCCCGGGCGCGGCGAACTCGGAGAGCCGCAAGGCCGCCGCCGAGCTCGACCGCCTGATCGGCCCGGCCGCCGCCGGTGACCGTCAGTCCGTCACCGAGATCATCAAGATCATCCACCCGCTGGTCCGCCGCTACTGCGCGGCCCGCATCGGCAGCGGCTCGCACCTGCACGTCACCGCCGACGACATCGCGCAGGAGATCTGCATCGCGACCGTCCAGGCCATCCCGCGCTACCGCGATCAGGGCAAGTCGTTCCTGGCCTTCGTCTACGGCATCTCCGCCAACAAGGTCGCCGACGCCTTCCGCCGCGCCCAGTCCCACCCCGCCTACCCGGTCGCCGAGTTCCCCGACGAGGCGTGCACCGCCGCGGGCCCCGAGGAGATGGCCCTCATCTCCGAGCGCCGCCGCGCCACCCGCGACCTCATGCAGATCCTGGCCCCCGCCCACCGCGAGGTCCTGGTCATGCGAATCGTGTTGGGCTGGACCGCCGCTCAGACCGCCGAGGCCATCGGCACCAGCCCCGGCGTCGTCCGCGTCATGCAGCACCGCGCCCTGAACAAGCTCCGCGCCCAGCTCACCGCCGCCGCCTGACCCGAGCGAGTTCCATTGACCATCAACGTGATCGGGGTGAACAGCCCACCCGCACCCGGAGTCGACCGGGCTCGATGGGGCGCTACCGCTCGGAGCCGATCCGTTGACTGTCGACGCAATCGGGGTGGGCAGGACGCTCCCGTCCGACCCGGCCTCCTACTCGGAGCCGGATCCGTTGACCCCCAACGCTTTTCGCAACTCGTCCTCGGCCTCCACCGAGGTCACGAACAACAGCTCGTCGTCGCCCTCGAGCGGGTCGTCGGGCTGGGGGACGATCACCCGCCCGCCGCGCAGGATCGTCACCAGCGCCACATCGCGCGGCAGCGCCAATGTGCGCACGGCGCGCCCGGCCAGCGGCGTATCCACCGGCAGCGTGATCTCGACCAGATTCGCCTGACCCTGCCGCAGCGTCATCAGCCGCACCAGATCCCCGACGGACACGGCCTCCTCGGCCAGTGAGGCCAGCAGCCGCGGCGTGGACACCGCCACGTCCACGCCCCACGATTCGTCGAACAGCCACTCGTTGCGCGGATCGTTGACCCGCGACACCACCCGCCGGACCCCGAACTCGGTCTTGGCCAACAGGCTGAACACGAGATTCGCCTTGTCGTCGCCGGTCGCGGCGATGACCACCTCGTAGTCCTGCAACCCCGCCTCCTCGAGCAACTCGAGCTCGCAGGCGTCCCCGTGCACCCAGGTCGCGGCGGGCGCCACGGCCGGATCGATGTGATCGAGGCGGCGTTCGAGCAGGGTCACATGATGACCCCCGCGCACCAGTTCCTGTGCGATGGAACGCCCGACCGCGCCCGCTCCGGCGATCGCTACTTTCACGACTGGTCCTCGCTCGAAGGTGCGGTGGCGGCGAGCGCGACGGCCTCGCCGAGGGAACCGGGAATGGCGGCCACGTACACGATGTCGTCGGCCTGCAAGACCGTCTTGGCCCCGGGCAGCACGCCCTGCCCGAACCGGATGAGGAACGCCACCCGCACCCGGGTGGCCTCCTCGAGATCGCGCACGGTCCGGCCGAACCAGTCCTCGTGCAACGCGAGTTCGGTGACCGCGACCGACCCCGTGGGGTCACGCCAGCTCGTGGTGACCTGATCGCCGGTGATCGCCCGCAGGAACCGGTCGGTCGTCCACGGCACGGTCGCGATGGTCGGAATGCCCAGCCGCTCGTAGACCGCCGCCCGCTTGGCGTCGTAGATCCGCGCGACCACCCGCTCCACTCCGAACGTCTCGCGCGCGACCCGCGCGGCGATGATGTTGGAGTTGTCGCCCGAGGACACCGCCGCGAACGCGCCCGCCCGCTCGACCCCCGCCCGCGCCAACACGTTCCGATCGAAGCCCACCCCGGTCACCCGCTCACCGGGAAAATCCTTGCCCAGCCGCAGAAACGCGCTCGGATCGCGGTCGATCACGGCGACGTCGTGCCCGACCCGGATCAGGGCACGGGCGAGCGAGGACCCCACGCGGCCACACCCCATGATCACTACGTACAACGTGCCATCCCCAATTCGAAACCGTGGTGTGCGGTCTGCTTCATTGTCGGCGCAACCGTACCCGCTGATGATCCTTGCAGCCACGTTCCCCCTCGGCGACCGCTCGAAACACCCTGGCCCACCGCTGTGTCGCGGGGGGAGTGACCTTATGCTGGGCCGGGTGTCCAAGTTGACGACGGCCGTCAAGCGCATGGTGGTCGGCCGCCCCTTCCGCAGTGATTCATTGGGACATACCCTGCTGCCCAAGCGGATCGCGCTGCCCGTGTTCGCCTCCGACGCCCTGTCGTCGGTGGCCTACGCGCCCGAGGAGATCTTTCTGGTCCTCTCGGCCGCGGGTCTGTCGGCGTATGTCTACGCCCCTTGGGTCGGATTGGCGGTCGCGGCCGTCATGGCCGTGGTCGTCGCCTCCTACCGGCAGAATGTCCACGCCTATCCCTCCGGCGGCGGTGACTTCGAGGTCGCCACGGTCAATCTCGGGCCCACGGCCGGGCTGACCGTCGGCAGCGCGCTGCTGGTGGACTACGTGCTCACCGTCGCGGTGTCGATCTCGTCGGCCGCCTCGAACATCGGTTCGGCGGTGCCGTTCGTGTCGACGCACAAGGTGTTGTTCGCCGTGGTGGCCATCGCGGTGCTGGCCGCGATCAACCTCCGGGGCGTGCGCGAGTCGGGTACGGCCTTCGCGATCCCGACCTACGCGTTCATGATCGGCGTGATCGTGATGCTGGGCTGGGGCCTGTTCCGGGTCGAGGTGCTCGGTGACACCGTGCACGCCGAGTCCTACGGATTGCAGCTGCACGGGGAGGAGTCGCATCTGTACGGGATGGCGTTCGTCTTCCTCATCGCCCGCTCGTTCTCCTCGGGCTGTGCGGCGCTGACCGGTGTGGAGGCGATCAGCAACGGCGTGCCCGCCTTCCGCAAACCCAAATCGCGCAATGCCGCGACGACGCTGCTGCTGCTCGGCATCATCGCGGTGACGCTGCTGCTGGGCATCATCACCCTCGCCCGCCGGATCGGCGTGGTCTACGCGCACGACACGAGCGATCTGGTCGGCGCGCCCGCGGGCTACGAGCAGAAGACGCTCATCGCGCAGTTGGCCAAGGCGGTCTTCGACGGCTTCCCGGCCGGGTTCTACTTCATCACCGTCGTCACCGCGCTGATCCTGGTGCTGGCGGCCAATACCGCGTTCAACGGCTTCCCGGTGCTGGGGTCGATCCTCGCGCAGAACCGATACCTGCCGCGCCAGTTGCACACTCGCGGCGATCGGCTCGCCTTCTCCAACGGCATCCTGTTCCTGTCGGGCGCGGCGATCGCGTTCGTGGTGCTGTTCGGCGCGGAGGTGACCCGGCTGATCCAGCTCTACATCGTCGGCGTGTTCGTCTCGTTCGTGCTGAGCCAGACCGGCATGCTGCGGCACTGGACCCGCCTGTTGCGCACCGAGACCGATCCGGCGACGCGGCGGCACATGATGCGTTCGCGCGTGATCAACGCCATCGGCCTGACCATGACGGGCGCGGTGTTGATCATCGTGCTGATCACCAAGTTCCTGGCGGGCGCGTGGATCGCGATCGTGACGATGGCCGCGATCTTCGTGCTGATGAAGATGATTCACCGCCACTACGACACGGTCGCCCGCGAACTCGAGGCCCAGTCCGAGGCCGATGTGGTGCTGCCCAGCCGCACCCATTCCATCGTGCTGGTCTCCAAACTGCATCTGCCCACCCGCCGCGCGATCGCCTTCGCCCGCGCCACCCGCCCCGACACCCTCGAGGCGGTCACGGTCAACGTGGACGAGTCCGATACCCGCCAGCTCGTGCGCGAATGGGAGAAGAGCGGAATCCCCGTGCCGCTCAAGGTCGTCGAGTCGCCGTACCGCGAAATCACCAAGCCCGTCGTGGATTACGTCAAACGCGTCCGCCGCAATTCCCCCCGCGACGTGGTGACGGTCTTCATCCCCGAATACGTGGTGGGCCATTGGTGGGAACAGCTGCTGCACAACCAGAGTGCTCTCCGCCTGAAGGGCCGCCTACTGTTCGAACCCGGCGTCATGGTCACGAGCGTCCCGTGGCAACTCAACTCCTCCGACCGCGCGCGCCGCGAGGACGGGAACGCGCCGGGCGCGGTGCGCCGCGGGTATGAGGGCCGGGTGGGACAGCCGTGATCCCCTTCCGCGTCGCGCGCGCCACCCCTGACGGCGGGCGCCCGTGATGGCCGAAAACGGTTGGGCGGGAACGCTTCTCGAGCTTCGCCTCGGCCCTCCCGGCCACGGCGGCTTCTGCGTCGCCCGCCACGAGGGCCGCGTGGTCTTCGTCCGCCACGGCCTCCCCGGCGAACTGGTCCGGGCCCGGGTGACCGAGGATCGCGGCGGCTCGTTCTGCCGCGCCGAGGCCGTCGAGATCCTCGAGGCGTCCCCCGACCGCGTCGAGCCGACCTGCCCGGTCTCGGGCCCCGGGGGAGCGGGCTGCTGTGACTTCTCCTTCGCCACGCCCGAGGCGCAGCGCGCGCTGAAGGCCACCGTCGTCGCCGAGCAATTGCGCCGGGTCGCGGGTTGGGAGACCGAGGTTGTCGTCGAACCGATAAGCGCCGCAACCAGATCCGAATGGAAGGCGGGCGTGGCCGTCGGCGCCGCCGCCTCCCGCAGCGCCCGACTCCCCGTGGCCGAACACACCACGGGCTGGCGCACCAGAATCCGCCTCACCGTCGACGCCGACGGCCGCGCCGGAGTCCACCGCTACCGCGGCACCGAGGTCATCCCCGATCTCCGCTGCCCCCAACCCGTTCCGGGCGCCCTCACCGGCATCGCCGAAAGCCGCTGGACCCCGCACGCCGAACTCGTCATCGCCGTCGACAGCGAAAACCACCGCCACATAGTCGAATTGGCCCCGCCGCACACCCCCCGCCGCCCCGGCGGCGACCGCCGCACCACCACCGCCCGCCGCGCCGCCACCCACGCCCCCCGCCGCGAACGCCTCATCGAAGGCACCGGCCGCGCGATCCAATATGTGGCAGGCCGCCGCTGGGAAGTCTCCGCCACCGCCTTCTGGCAACCCCATCGCGAAGCCCCCCAATGCTATTCGGACGTAGTAGCCACCTGGTCCGAAGCCACCCCCGGCGCCCACACCTGGGACCTCTACAGCGGCGCGGGCATCTTCGCCGCCCGCCTCGCCACCCAGGTAGGCCCCACCGGCACAGTCGAGGCCATCGAATCCTCCCGCCCCGCAGTCCAAGACGGCACCCTCTCCCTCCAAGACCTCCCCCAAATCCACCTCCAAGCCACCCGAGTAGAACACTGGCTCACCCACCAATCCACCACCCCCGAGGTAGTAGTCCTAGACCCACCCCGAGCAGGCGCCACCAAACACGTAATCACCCCCCTGACATCAGCCCACCCCACCCGCATAATCCACATAGGCTGCGACCCAGCCTCTTTCGCCCGAGACCTCTCCCTCTACCGCGCCGCCGGCTACACCCCCACCCACCTCCGAGCCTTCGACGCCTTCCCCGCCACCCACCACATAGAATGCCTAGCCCTCCTCGAACCCACCTGACCCAGGTACACAATCCCCAGGTGCACGAACCCAGCCGCACCCTTTATTCGGATCCGCACCCCTTATATAGCCCCACAAGGGGTGCGGATCCGAATAAAGGGTGCGGCTGTACTGCCGAACCTGGGGACCCGAGCGTTGGGGGAGGTCCCTATCGTATGAAGCCCGAGGCTCTCGAAAGCCTGTGCGACTGAACCCAACTCACCTGAGCCGCCAAGTCACCTGAACGCTCGCCGTCACCTCACTCTCCCCATACTCGATCGGAACCGCCGACTCAACCTTGGCCGCCACGAACGCCACCGGCGACGGCGGGGGAGAGGCACCCCCACCCGACTCCGCGATCGACACCACACCCCCTACCCCCAGCCCCGCCCGCCCCGCGAACTGCTCGGCCTTGGCCAGCGCGTCATCCCACGCCGCATCCCGCGCCCGAGCCAGCAACCCCTCCCGATCCGACACCGCGAGATCGAGCCCACCCAACCGAACATCGTCCCCACCCGCCTCCACGGCATGTCCGATCACCACCGCCGGATCCACCCCGGCATCCGTCCGCAACCCGATCGTCAGAGCCGTACTCGCCACGTACCCCGTGATCCGCGACCCCCCACCCTCCACCCACGTCGTCTCCGTATGCACCGACAACCCCGTCGTCGCGATATCCGCCCCCGAAACCCCCTGCGCCCGCAACGCCTCCGTCACCGCCCCGGCCCGCTCCCCGGCATGCCGATACGCCAGAGCCACTGTGCTGGCCCGCGTTTCGACCGACACCGTCACCCGCATCCGGTCGGGAACCGCCGAAGCCCTCCCGTACCCCACGACGGTGACCGTCCCCGCACCCTCGGATCGCTCGTTCGCCACCACCCCTCCTTCCGTGTCGAGACTCACATAACGGACCGAAATCGCTGGTGCTTTCCGTTCCCGTCATCGTCACCCCGCACGGCTCCGTAGACTGTTCCAAACGACGAGCCATCCAGAGGAGCGATAGCGGTGGGAGTTCTATCCCGGGTCGATACGCCCGAGGACCTGCGCCGGCTGACGGTACCGGATCTGCGTGAGCTGGCGGAGGAGATCCGCGAGTTCCTGGTCCGCAAGGTCGCCGTGACGGGCGGACATCTGGGACCGAACCTCGGCGTGGTCGAACTGACCATCGCCCTGCATCGCGTCTTCGACTCGCCGACCGACCCGATCGTCTTCGACACCGGCCATCAGGCCTATGTCCACAAGATCCTCACCGGCCGCAAGGACGACTTCGAGCGCCTCCGCAAACAGGGCGGCCTGTCCGGCTACCCGAGCCGCTCGGAGAGCCCGCACGACTGGGTCGAATCCTCGCACGCCTCGGCCGCCCTCTCCTACGCCGACGGCCTCGCCAAGGCGTTCGCCCTCACCAAGCAGCGCCGCCACGTCGTCGCGGTCGTCGGCGACGGCGCCCTCACCGGCGGCATGTGCTGGGAGGCGTTGAACAACATCGCCGCCGGACCCGACCGCTCACTCATCGTGGTGGTCAACGACAACGGCCGCTCCTACTCGCCGACCATCGGCGGCCTCGCCGACCGCCTCACCGCGCTGCGCATGCAACCCGCCTACGAACAGGCCCTCGACGCCACCAGACGTTTCGTGCAGAGCATCCCGCACGTCGGCGGTTCCGCGTATTCGATGCTGCACGCCGTCAAGACCGGCATCAAGGACGCCGTCGCCCCGCAGGAGCTGTTCAGCGATCTCGGCGTGAAGTACGTCGGCCCGGTCGACGGACACGACATCGTCGCCCTCGAGGCGGCCCTGCGCCGCGCCAAGGACTTCGGCGGCCCGGTCATCGTGCACACGGTCACCCAGAAGGGCCGCGGCTACCGTCCCGCCGAGAATCACGAAGCCGACCAGATGCATTCGATCGGCGTCATCGACCCCGAGACCGGGGAACCCATGGGCGGCAAGACGATCGGCTGGACGTCGGTGTTCTCCGACGAACTCATCCGCCAGGCCGAACAGCGCGACGACATCGTCGCCATCACCGCCGCCATGTCCGGCCCCACCGGCCTCGCCCCGTTCGGAAAACGCTTCCCGGACCGCATGTTCGACGTCGGCATCGCCGAACAGCACGCCATGACCTCCGCCGCCGGACTCGCCCTGGGCGGCCTGCACCCGGTCGTCGCGATCTACTCGACATTCCTCAATCGCGCCTTCGACCAACTCCTCATGGACGTCTCGCTGCTGCACCTCCCGGTGACCCTGATCCTGGACCGCGCGGGCATCACCGGCGACGACGGCGCCAGCCACAACGGCATGTGGGACCTGTCGGTGCTCGGCATCGTCCCCGGCATCCGCGTCGCCGCCCCCCGCGACGCCGCCACCCTGCGCGAGGAACTGGCCGAGGCGCTCGCCGTCCAGGACGGCCCCACCGCCCTGCGTTTCCCGAAAGGCGCTGTCGCCGAGGACATCACGCCCGTCGAACGCCTCGACGGCATCGATGTGCTGTGCATGCCCGAGGGCGCGTCCGCGCGCGCCGTACGCGGTGACGTCCTGCTGGTCGCCGTCGGCCCGTTCGCCCACACCGCCGTCCAGGTCGCGGGAACCCTTCAGCGCGAAGGGGTTTCGGTCACCGTGGTCGACCCGCGCTGGGTGCTGCCGGTGTCGGACACCATCGTCAAACTCGCCGAGAACTACCGCCTCGTCGTCACCGTCGAGGACGGCGGCCTGCACGGCGGCGTCGGCTGCACGGTGTCGGCGAAGCTGCGCGCCGCCGGGCTGGACGTCCCGACGCGCGATCTCGGTGTGCCGCAACAGTTCCTGGAGCACGCCTCGCGCGCCCAGATCCATCAGGACCTCGGCCTCACCGCCGAGGACATCGCCCGTCGCATCACGGGCTGGCTCGCCGGAAGCGCCTGAGCGTTTCTATCGATTCCCTAACCGTTCCCGAACGGTCTCCCAGCACTGCGCTCATACCGTCGTCGGTGTTCGACAGATCGGACGAGACATCGTCCCCGAGCGCAGGAGTCCGTGCCATGTCGTTGTTCACCGTTCGCCGCCTCACCGCCGGTCTCGTGGGCAGTGCCGCCATCGTCGCGCTGGCGCTGCCCGCCGCGGCGAGCGCCCAGCCCACCGTGCCCGGCCCCCCGCCGGGCGGCGAGGTCGGCCCCGTCCCCGGCCCCCCGCCGATCGAGGTCGGCCCCGACGGCCAGCGCTACGCGATCGGCCCCGACGGCCAGCGCATCGTCATCGGCCCCGACGGCCGGGGCGAGTTCGACGGCCCCGACGGTCGCCGCGTGATCATCATCGCCCCGGGGGAGGGCGCGCCCGGCGAGCCCGGACCGTGCGCGGCCGTACCCGGCGACGACCCCGCCACCATCCACATCGACCGCGACGACACCGACGCCGAGGGCCACCACATCATCATCTGCCACCGATAGAACCCCGCGGATATCGTCGAATCGTGACGAGCAGTCGAGTTCTCGTGGTCGACGACGACGCCCGCGTGCTCACCTCGGTGGCACGCGGGCTGCGGCTGTCGGGTTTCGAGGTGCACACCGCCGTGGACGGCACGACCGCCCTGGCCGCCATCGCCGCCGACGCCCCCGCCGCCATGGTCCTGGATCTGAATATGCCCGGCCTGGACGGGGTTCAGGTCGTCACCGCCCTGCGCGCCCTCGGCAACGACATCCCCATTTGCGTGCTCAGCGCGCGGTCGGAGGTCCTCGACCGGATCGGCGCGCTCGAGGCGGGCGCCGACGACTACCTGACCAAACCCTTCGACCTGGGCGAACTCGCCGCCCGCCTGCGCGCCCTGCTGCGCCGCGTCCCCGCCCCGGCCACCGACCCCGGCCGCATCGTCGTCGGCCCGCTGACCATCCAGCCCGCCGCCCGCCGCGCCTACATCGACGATCGCCCCCTGGATCTCACCAAACGCGAATTCGACCTGCTGGCCGCCCTCGCCGCCGCCCCCGGCCAGGTCCTCAGCCGCACCCAACTCCTGAATCGCGTGTGGGGCTACGACTTTCGCACCCAGACCAAGGTCGTGGACGTCTTCGTCGCCTACCTCCGCCGCAAGATCGAGGCCACCGGCAACCCCCGCCTCATCCACACCGTCCGCGGCATCGGCTTCGTCCTGCGAGTGGAACCATGAAAACCCTTGTCTCCCTGCGCACCCGGGTCGCCTTCGCCAGCGCCGCCGCCGCCACCCTCGTCGCCGCCGCCATGTGCGCGACCTTCTTCGCCCTCGCCCCCTCGGGCACCGAACACCAGGTCGACAAGGCCGTCCGCTCCCTGCGCATCACCGCCTTCACCCCCGGCGATCCCGATTCCCCCGCCCCACCACCGAATTCGAACTCCACTTCGCCCGCCAAGCCTCCGGGTCTGGATTCCACGCCCCCCGATCTCCCAAGTGCCCCGAATTCCCCTGGCCCCCAATCGGCTTCGGCAACCGCGTCGCCCACCGGGCCTGACGAGACGGTCCTCGACTCCCCGAGCGGCCCGAAACTCGCTTCCCCGCAACCGGTTCCGCCGACCGCGCCGAACGCCCCCGCCCCGACTCCACCCCACCCACCCTTGGGCCGCTTCTTCTTCCTCACCCAACGCCCCGGCGACCCCGCCCCCGACACCCCCCTCACCTGGGACGTCCCCACCCAACTGGCCCCCGGCAACACCGTCCTCGTCGCCGCCAGCGTCCCGCAGCAGACCCTCGCTCAAACCGTAGCCGATCAGCGCACCCGCATCCTCGCCGTCGGCGCGGCCGCCATCGCCGTCGCGGCGGCCCTCGGCTGGTTCTTCGCCCACCGCGCCGTCCTCCCGCTGCGCCGCCTCACCGCCGCGACCGCGAACGTGGGAACCCGTCTGTCCCTGGACATTCCACCCACCCGAGGAACCACCGAGACCGCCGAACTCACCGCCGCCATGAACCGGATGCTCGACCGCATCGCCGCCGAACGCCGCCACACCGCCGACGCCCTCGCCGCCGCCCGCGACTTCGCCGCCACCTCGGCCCACGAACTGCGCACCCCGCTCACCTCCATGCGCACCGACCTACAGGTCCTGCGCACCATGGACCTCCCCGAACCCGACCGCCGCGAGATCCTCGACGACATCCTGACCACGCAACGCTCGGTCGAGGACACCCTGGTCGCCCTGGAACGCCTGGCCCTGGGCGAACTCACCACCGCCGACGATTTCGCCGAGGTCGACCTCGACGACCTCATCGATCAGATCGTCGAGGACGCCCACCGCACCCACCCCGGCGTCACGGTCGAGGCCACCGTCCCCGAACCCCTGCGCCTGCGCGGCCTCGGCGCGGGCCTGCGCAGCATCCTCGAGAACGCCCTCACCAACTCCGTCCGCCACGGCCACGCCACCCGCGTCGACATCACCGCGCGCCGCGCCGGCAACCACATCGAACTCACCGTCGACGACAACGGCACCGGCGTCCCCGAGCCCGACCGCGACCGCCTCTTCGACCGCTTCACCCGCGGCGACACCACCGCCGCGGGCAGCGGCCTCGGCCTCGCCCTGGTCGCCCAACAGGCCCGATTGCACGGCGGCAGGGCACAACTCACCGACTCCCCGCACGGCGGCGCCCGCCTGCGCGTCACCTTGCGGGACACCCCGGTGGATTTCTGAAACAGGTTACAGTTCGGGGCATGTCCTTCGTGCTCGTCGACAAACCGCGCCCCCAGATCGTCCTCGTCACCCTGAACCGCCCGGACCGGATGAACGCCATGGCGTTCGACGTCATGATCCCACTGCGCGAGACCCTCGAATCCGTCGCCGCCGACAACGACGTCCGCGTGGTCGTCCTCACCGGCGCGGGCCACGGTTTCTGCTCCGGCGCGGATCTGCAAGGGGCGGGCAAGGTTCCGAACATCGACGGCCTCACCCGCACCACGATCGCCCGCCGCTCCATGGACCTGCTCAACGACGTCATGCTCACCCTGCGCCGCATGCATCAACCGGTCATCGCGGCGGTCAACGGCGCGGCCATCGGCGGCGGCCTGTGCCTGGCCATGGCCACCGACCTGCGAATCGCGGGCGCCGACGCCTACTTTCGCGCCGCGGGCATCAACAACGGCCTGACCTCCGCCGAACTCGGCCTCAGCTTCCTGCTGCCGCGCGCGATCGGCTCCACCCGCGCGTTCGAGATCATGCTGTCCGGCCGCGACGTCGACGCCGCCGAGGCCGAACGCATCGGCCTCGTTTCCCGCACGGTCCCCACCGCCGAACTTCTCGACACCGCATACGAATTGGCCGACCGCATCATCGGTTACAGCCGCGTCGGCATCGAATTGACCAAACGTATGCTTTGGAGCGGCCTCGAGGCGGGCTCCTACGAATCGCAGATGCAACACGAGGGCATGTCGCAGCTGTACGTGCGACTCACCACCGAGAATTTCGACGAGGCCATTCGCGCCCGCCGCGACCGCCGCCCACCCGTGTTCGAGGATTAACGCGGCCGATACTCGTCGGATATCGCGAGCAGCAATGCGGCGGAATCGCTTTCGCTCAACGCCACCCGCCGCAATTCCGCGAGCACGGCCCGGTACTTCTCGACCTCCGCCGCCCGCTCGAGATACAGTTCGCCCGTGTATTCCTCGATCGACACGATCGGCGGTTCCATCATCCGGGTCTGGCTCAGCATCGGAAACTCCAAGAGCGAGAACGACCCGACCAGCGACCCGATATGGCTGCGCGCGTTGAACGGAATCACGCGGATCGACACATTCGATCGCTGCCCGATCTTCACGAGATGATGACGCTGTTCGTCCATCACCGCGAATCCGCCCCATTCCTCGCGAATCGCCGCCTCGGACACCATGATCTCGACCGCGAATGTCGGATCGTCGACGCGCCGTTGCCGTCGCACCTCCGCCTCGATGCGCGCCTCGATCCGCTCGGTGGGCAGGTGCGGGCACTCGGTCCACGCGATCGCGCGCCGGTAGTCGACGGTCCGGACGACCGACGGCAGCAGCACGACCTCCCACACCGTCAGCCGCGCCGCCGCGTTCTCCAGCATCGTGCGCGGATCGAAATCGTAAGGGCCGCGGTCGAGATGGGCCCGCCACCATCCGCCGCCGTATTTGGCCGTCGCGCGGACCTCCCGGGCCAATGCCAATATGGCACGGCGATTCTCGTCGGACACGCCGTAGTGATCGCACAACGTATTCATATAGAGATCATTGGCCGAACGCGCCGACAGCCCGTCCTCGATTCGTCCCATGGTTTGCGGGGAGATTCCCAGTATCCGCGCCGCCTGGCCCTGACTCACCTCCGCCTTCTTGCGCAACGCGTGCAATTGCCGACCCAACGCCCGGCGCGCGAGCGTAGAACCCTCTGCGACCATTCGTTTCCTCGCTCTCTCTCGGCTGCCATTGTTCGAAAGGGCCTCGGCACCCGGGGAACCGGGCGTAGTTCCGCCGCCGTTCTGCGGGGGCCGTAGTCGGTCCGGCGGCCCATCCTCGAAGGGACCGTGGAATGGCCGGGGTGCCGAGGCAACTCAAGGATGCCGGTAAGGGTCGGCGCGAGAAAACTGCCGAATCCGCACCAAAGTCGGCACAAGCCAGGTAATTTGGCGGTTCCACAGTTGGTCGCAGGGGAGAGATGGGCCACGACATGAATCTTGAATGGACACCTGAAGAGGTACGCGCGCTGCGCGTCGCGATGCGCCAGAGCCCGCGAGAATTCGGCAAAACGGTGGCAGTGACCACGCGAACGGTCACATACTGGGAGAGCGGCCGGACAAGCAACATCCAGGCCGCGAACAAGAGAAGCTTGGACGCGGCGTTGGAGAACGCTCCGTCACAAGTACAGCAACGTTTCCGGCGGGCCGTCTTCGGGACGGAGGCCAGCGATGACGTGGTCCGCGTGTCGGACGTACCCGCCGGTGAGGAGGTGGGCGACGTGCTGCGGCGCGAGTTCCTCATGAATGTGTCGGTTGCCGGTGTCGGGGCCGTGGTGGGCCTCGAAATGACAAGGCACAGTTTGAATCAGGCATTGGAAGCGGGGCCGGAGATCGATCTTGCGGATTGGTATCAGATCGTTCGGGACTACGGGTATCTGTCGCAGACGGAGGCTCCGGTTCGGCTGTACGAACTGCTGCGCACCGATCTGCTGAGTCTGCAAGCGGCTTTGACGGCCGCGTCGGACGTGGATCGGCGTCGGGAGCTGTACCGGGTCGGAGCGTTCCTGAGCCAGACGATGGCGGAAGGCGTTCGAAATGTCGGTAAGGGACCCGAAGCCGGAAGATGGTGGCGCACAGCGCGTTACGCGGCGGACGCGTCAGGCGATCCCCACGCGATGCTCTGGGTGCGCGGTCGCGAGGCCATTTACGGCATGTACGACGGCCGTGCGCCCGAACAGATCGTCGCCAGCGTCGACGCGACGGAGGAACTGATGGCGAAGGGGCCGGTCATCGGCTTGCCGAGCCTGCTCTCGGCCCGAGCCCAAGCGTACGGAATGCTCGGTCGAGCCCAGGAGGCGGAGGCGGATCTCGTCAAGTTGCGAGATGTCTTCGCGCAGTTGCCCAGTGAGGTGATCAACGACCAGGGTAATCACTGCTGGGCACACGGGGAGGAAAGAGTCCGGTTCACCGAGAGCTACGTCTGGTCTCATCTCGGCAATGTCGAGGCCGCCGAGCAGGCCCAGAACGCCGCCTTGGCGTTGTACGAGGCCAGGCGGGTGCGTGCGATCGCTCAAATCGAGATACAACGCGCCCTGTGCATGGTGCAGAGCGGTGATTTCGATGGGGGAGCACGGTATGCGGCGACCGTGGTGAACGACCTTCCCGCCGAGCATCACACCTGGGGCTCGACCGGATTGAGCGAAAGCGTCCTGTCCGCCATCCCGGTCGAGGACCGAAACCGCCCAGCCGCAAAGGAATTGCGCGACGTCATCATCCGAACGGAGAACCTCAACCGCCAGAACCGGTCCGTCCTGTCCTGACCACCGGAACCTGTCGCCCCCGCCCGCTACCATCCCGCGTATGCCAATCAAACTCGAGAACGTAGCCATCGCGGTCCGCGACCTCGACGCCGCGATCGCCTTCTTCACCGACCTCGGCCTCACGGTCCTCGGCCGCGACACCGTCAGCGGGGAGTGGGCCGACACCACCGTCGGTCTCGACGGCAACCACACCAAGATCGCCATGCTCCAAACCCCGGACGGCCAGGGCCGCGTCGAACTCTTCGAGTACATCCACCCCCCAGCCATCGAAACCACCCCCACCCTCCCCAACGAAATCGGCATGCACCGCATCGCCTTCTCGGTAGACGACCTCGACAAATCCCTCGAAATAGCCGCCCGCCACAACTGCCACCCCCTCCGAGGCGTAGCCAACTACGAAAACATCTACAAACTCACCTACCTCCGAGGCCCCAGCGACATCCTGGTAATGCTCGCCCAAGACCTGACCCAAAACCCCTGACCCCCAACCCCTTTCGCCCCGACATCCCACCGCCGCCCGGGTCGCGCAACTTCACCCCCTACCCCCTGGCCTGGGATTCCGCAGCGCCCCGGCGAGCTGCCCGAGGGTGGGCACAATCATCAGTGCGATCAGGTGCGATGTGACGTGATCCAGCAAAGGTCGACGCACATCGACATTCACGAAACCACCCCCAACACGCCGGGTGCCGTGAACCCCGACGGAATGGCGAACTCCGGGTGAGGGTTGAGGCTGAGTCGGTACATGACTCGTTCGCCGGTGAACGCTGCCCGTCCGTGCAACCACCGATGGTTGTGCAGTACATAGCCCTCTCCAGGCTCGAGGCCGAACCTGACGGTGTGGCGGTCGATCGCGGCGTCGAATGTCGGCAGCCATCGCCGGACCTCCGGCGAGTACTTGACCAGGTTGTCGCGGCGATAGCGGATCCGGATCCGCCCACCCTGCGCGTGCTCGAAAACAGAGCCCAGATGGCCCGAAGCGCGATGCACTCGCCGCCCCTTGTGCTCTTGCGACCACAGAGAACGAGCAACAGCGCTGGGGGTTCCAGCACTCCGGACCGGTCGGTGTGGGGCGGTAGGGATCCGGTGCCGAATCCCTCGAATCCGAGCCGCTGCGCGAGTCCCGCTCGGTGTCGCAGCGCGGTGACGCCGTCATGGTCGCTGTCCCGGTGGGGGACGATTTGCCCGAGGGACGCTCCCAACGCAACCATTTGCTCGCGCGTGCGAATTTTGTCGAATCTGTCCATCCCGTCAGTGGCGAGGGCTGTCGCCACCCGTGCCGCCCAATCCTGGTGTAGCTCAACCATCATGCCGAAGCCGTGCGCTCGGCGCGTTTGCCGTGTCCACTGACGAACTGTCACCGCCAACCGCCCGGCCAGCGGCAGGCGCGGTGCTAGCGTCGCGGGCATGACCTCCGGATACGTGCCGCACATGTACTCGATCTCGATCAAGGGCGTTGTCGCGCGTGACGGGCGGGTGCTGCTGCTGAAGAACGAGCGCGAAGAATGGGAGTTGCCAGGCGGCAGAATCGAACCCGACGAAACACCGGAAGAGTGCGTGGCCCGCGAGATCACCGAAGAGACACAGTGGCCGGTCACGACGGGGCCGATTCTCGACTCGTGGATCTACTACATCAACGAGGCCGAACGACACGTATTCATCGTGACCTACGGCTGCTTTCCGGACACCGACGCTGAGCCGGTGCTTTCCCACGAGCACAAAGAGGTCGGTTTGTTCGCCGAGGACGAGATAGCCGCGCTCAACATGCCCGAGGGCTACAAGCGGTCGATCATGGCGTGGTTCGCGCAACTGAGGGCAGCGGAAAGCGTCTAGGGGGCGGACCAGTGGCCGACACCCGATCGTGGCCATCGGTCGTCCCGGCTTCCACCGCGATAGCGACCAGGGACTTGCCCACGATCCTCCGGGCGTACCGGCGCATCAACGGCATGAGCCAGGTGGCGCTGGCGGAATTGCTGGGCTACGACAAGTCGTACGTGTCCATGCTCGAGACGGGACGCCGAGCGATCAACGATGTCGGCACCCGTAGGCACATAGCCGCTCGCCTCTCACTGCCTGCTCATGTGCTCGGCGTGACCGACGTCGACGATGCCGAGTACCGGGCAATGCTCCAGTTCGGCAACAGCACCGTGCGTCTCGCCGAAATCGCCAGACAGGCCGGTCGGGCGGTCGAAGCGGTCAACGAACTATGGCCCCTGGTGGCGCGTCTCGAAGCGCGAGCGGCCGAAGGTCAGATGGAACGCGATAGCCTGGCACTACTCGCCCGAGCGCGCGTCGCGCTCGGAGTCTCACTCGGCACCGTGTTGCCCGAGGAGCGTCTGTCGTCCGCGGCACGATGGACCGGACTGGCAGTGGAAATAGCTGCCCGCCTTGATGATTCGAACTTCTACGCACATGCCCTTCGAATGCATGGGAATGAGTTGCGAAAGGCCGGCCGTCCCGGCGCCGCGGTAGCCCGACTCGACCACTCCCTACAGTTGTCGAACGATCCAGCCGACCGAGGCAGTTCGCTCGCCTTCATCTGCCGAGCCGTAGGCGAACTCGGCGACGCTGAGCGATTCGACACCGCGCTGAGCGACTACCGCAACTTGCTCGACAAGAACACCGGTAGCGGCTTGCTGTTCCAGCCATTCACGCTGCGAGAGATCCTACTTCGTGGGCTCATGGGCACCGGACGGATCATGCGAGCGTGCAGCCTGGTCCACCGCAAGGCCGGGAGACCGGCCGCGCCACAGTGGTACACCATCGAACGGGTGACCACGGGCGAAGTCCTCGTGGAAAGCCGAAACATCGAGGGCGCCGTCGACGCGTTCACCGACGCAATCGACTCCGCGGAACGTCATCGGCTGCCCCATCAGATCCAACGCGCAGTTCGCGCGAGCGTGAAAGCCGGACTGGTAGACGTAGCTGATGCCGGGCGGGCGGCTCTCGCGCGCAACCAGTCAAGGCTCAGCGCGCGGTAGCCCAATCTGCGGACGGGGCCGCTGTTTCGAGCATCGGTGCGGCCTTGGAGACGAACCCGCCGCCCCGGCTCCAACGCGCAACTACACCCCCTGCCCGCGCCCCTGCTATGCGCCGCCGCCCGCCCCTGGCCCATGGCTTCGCCTGCCGCTGCCTCGATCCCCGATGTGCGACTTCACCCGCCGCGCTCTCCGTCCCTGACTCGGAATTCCCCAGCGCCCCGGCGAGCTGCCCGAAGGCCACGGCGTAGCCGACCCAGCACTGCCAGCGCCGCGTAAGGCCCGCGCAAGAACCCCCCTGCCACCGTGGGTTCATGACCTGGCACAACGGCCGACGAGCGAACGGGCGGACCTTTCTGGTGACCGGAGCCAGCGCGGGCATCGGCTACTTCGTCGCCGAGCAGCTCGCCGCCACCGGCGCGACCATCGTCCTGGCCTGCCGCAACCCCGCCAAGGCCGACCTCGCGATGGCCACCATCCGCACCCGCGTCCCGGCCGCGCGCCTGCGATCGGTCCCCCTGGATCTGGCGGACCTGTCCACCCTCCCCGCCACGGCCGACGCCCTGCCGGTCGACCGCCTCGACGCGATCGTCCTCAACGCCGGGATCCTCCTCGACGATCCCGAACGCCACACGACCTCCCAGGGCCACGAATCCATGTTCGCCACAAACCATCTCGCGCACTTCGCCCTGACCGCCCACCTGGCCCCGCGCCTCGCCCCGAACGGCCGCGTGGTCACCGTCGGCAGCTACGCCGCCCGCTCCGAACGCCTCGACCTCGCCGACCTGAACTCCGCACACGACTACCGCCCCAAACGAACCTACGCCCGCTCGAAACTGGCGCAGATGATCTTCGCCTTCGAACTGGACCGCCGCCTCCGCGCCCGAGGCTCCGACATCGCCAGCATCGTCGCCCACCCCGGCGGCGCCCTCGACTCCCTCACCCCCTCCCGGCCCCCGCTGTTCACCCACCCCCGACGCCTCCGCGCCCTCCCCGCGGCCCTCGCCCTGCACGGCAAACACCAGGGCGCCGAAACCATCGTCCGAACCGTACTGGACCCGTACATCACCGGCGGACAACTCTGGGGCCCAGGGGTTCTCGGCCTCCGTGGCCACCCCCACCGAGAAACCCCGCACCCCCACATGACCGACCCCACCACCGCCGCCGCCCTCTGGACCGCCAGCGTCACTCGCACCGGCACGAACCCCTTCACGGCGGCATCGAGTCCCGAGCGCTAGCCGGACACACCCGATCGCAACGAAGCGAGACCGGCCTCGGCACACGCGTCGTCCTGTTCGGGCGAACCCCCACTGACCGCGATCGCGCCGACCACCGCCTCCCCGCGCCGAATCACCCGAGACCCGGCCCCCACCACGATCGGCGCCCCCGCAACCTCGTTCACCTGCGCGAACAGTCCGGGCCACGCCTGCTGCATCCGCAGCAACTCACCCCCGTCGCGCTGGAACAACGCGACCCCCGACGCCTTCGCCGGGGCGATCCGAGCCGACAGCGGCGGCGCACCATCCATCCGATCGACCACCACCACATGCCCGCCGCTGTCGACGACCGCGACCGTGACACGCGCGCCGAGCCGAGCGGCATGGTCCTGGACGCTGGCGCTCATGGCCCGCGCCTGCTCCGAATTGATCGACATCCCTGCACCTTTCGAAACCCATGTAAAAAAGCTTGGTCCGACCAAGAGTAGCCGCATTCGTGGGTCCAGCCAAGAGATTGATTAGACTCCGGGCATGGAGCTGGACGACACACCCGCTCGCCTGCGGGACAAACCGACCTGGTTGATCAGCAAGACGGCCGCACGCGCACACCGCCTCATCGGCGAGGCCATGGCCGAGATCGACGGCCGCGCTTACCATTTCGCGATCCTCGCCGCCCTCGACGAATTCGGCCCCGCCAGCCAGACCCGGATCGGCCAACGCTGCGGGATCGACCAGAGCGATATGCACGCCATGCTCGCGGAACTCACCGACCAGGGCCACGTCTCCCGCGCCCCCGACCCAGCCGACCGCCGCCGCAACCTGATCACCCTCACCCGCTCCGGCCGCAAACGCCTCGAGAAACTGGACGCGTCCCTCACCGCCGTCCAAGCCGACCTCCTCGCCCCCCTGTCGGCCGCGGACCGAAAACGACTCGCGGAGTTGCTCATTCGCGTTCTCCGGTAGCCCGGCCACCCGAGTCCCGGGAAGTTCATCGGGCGACGGTCCAGCTCGCCCTCACCGAGCGACGAAACATCGTATGGTTACCCGACCGCACCCGGTAAGGAGACAGATGAGCCCCACGGTAACCGACGACCAAATCAAGGCCCTGGCCGCGACAGCGAAGCCCTACACCCTGGTACTTCTGCACTGGACGCCAGAGCGAACCATGGACGGCGCCGACGCGATCGAACTCGAGCATCAGCGCCGCATGGTCTCCCTACGCGCCGACGGCGTGATCGCCGTCCTCTGCCCGGTCGCCTCCGACTCCGTAGCAGGCGTCGCGATCCTGACCGTGCCCGCCGACGAAGCCACCGAGCTCATGGCCGTGGACCCCTGCGTGCGCGCGGGAATGATGCGCTGCGAGGTACACCCGTGCCACGGCTTCCCGGGCGACACCCTCCCCACCTGACTCACCACGATGCTGCATGTTTCGCTCCTGTCTGGTTCGCGTGCTCCTTGAACGAGACACCCCCCGAATTCCTGACAACCCCGACCGTGACATGGCTCACTCGTACCGGCCCCCGAGATCGTGATATGTATGCCCTACGAAAGCCCCGGCACGTCGCCGCGGCCCGAACAGCACGGGGGAGCCATGGCCGCGATAGCGAAATTCGGTGCGATCGCCCTCGACAGCCGAGACCCACGCCGCCTAGCCGAGTTCTACCGAGCCCTCCTGGACTTCGAAATCCGTTACGAGTCAGACGAACTCGTCGCCCTCCAAGGCGCGGGCATCTTCCTCACCATAGAACACGTCGCCGACCACGAACCCCCCGACTGGCCCGACAACAAAATCCCCAAACAAATGCACCTCGACCTCTTCGTCCCCGACCTGGACGAAGCCGAACAAGCCGCAATAGCCTGCGGCGCAACCAAACCCGCCTTCCAACCTTCCCCCTCCCGCTGGCGCGTCCTCCTCGACCCGTCGGGCCACCCCTTCTGCCTCACGGTCCCACCGACCGCCTGAACCCGTGCCCACCCTGATCCTCTCCCCGCGCTACTCCGACGACTCCCGCCGCATGCGCACCGCCGCCATCACCGCGGGCTGGGATGTCCTACGCCTAACGTCTTGGCGCATCCCCGAAGACGAGCCGACCGCCCCGACCGCCCTCTACGGCGAGCCCCTCTTCGCCGAGATGATCGCCGCCCAACTGAACCTCGCCCTCCTCGACGCCCCCGAGGACTGGCTGCCCAACCTCCCATTCCCCCTGCGGCAGCGCGAGATTCGAATCTCCACCCTCGGCGAAGCGAGAACCCACCCCGACCCCGTCTTCGTCAAACCGGCCGACGGCCGAAAAGGCTTCCCCGGCAAGGTCTACCACCACGGCACGGGCCTACCCACCCCCGAAGCCTGCCCCGACGACACCCCCGTCATGCTCGCCGAACCCGTCCACTGGCAGTCGGAGTTCCGCTGCTTCGTCAAGGACAACACCATCCAGACGATCTCCCCCTACCGCCGCCACGGCGAACCCCTCACCACCTGGACCGCAACCACCCAAGAACTCGACTCCGTCCACACCTGCGCCCAAAGGCTTTTCGACGAGGTCCCCCTCCCACCCTCCCTGGTAGTCGACATCGGCCTCATCGAAAACCGCGGCTGGGCAGTAGTGGAAGCCAACACCCCCTACGGCTCCGGCCTCTACGGCTGCGACCCCCACCGAGTCCTCGAAGTCCTCGCCCGCGGCTGTATTCCCCGAAAGTCGCTGTCGGACAACGACGCCCACTGGGCCGCGCCCGCGCTTCGATTCGACTGACTCTGCGTCACCCCCTGTACGGCGGGTAGCCCCACTCCTCGGCGGTCAGGTACGGGTCGTCGTGCCAGGGGTCGCCATACTTCTCATACGGATTTCCCAGCGAGTCCAGCCTCTTTCGCCCGAACTCGGTTATCTCCGCCCTGAAAACCTCACTCGAGCCGATTTCCTCTTCCGGAATTCCCAGGTAACCCGGTATACCGTTGTACCCCAAGGCAATCCGACGCATACCCTCATCGATCGACACATCCCACGGTTCCCACGACCTGCCGCCGCCCGGGAACGCGCCGAGCCGGATGTACCCCTCCTCGGCGAAACGCCGGATGATACGCAGGACGAACTCCCGGCTGTAGCGCTCCGGATAGAACCGCCGCACCGCCTTTTCGAACTCAGCGAGCGGCGCCCAGTCGTCGGAGACGCCGAAGAGGAGGAAGTGCTCCATTACAGGGTCGGTGGCTGTCATCAGAACCGAGCTCCAAACCTCACGTGCCTCCCTGTAAGCCGCCGATCACATACTGTCCGGACCAGAATCTCCCGCTCGTAGGGAGGGAACCGGACGGCGGCCACGACCATGGTCGTACACCCGCTACCTCTCGAGGACCACCGCGCCACCACGGAATCATCCACCCCAGCGACCTCGGACCGATACCCATCCCCTCGCGCCCGGGCGACGATTGCCCTGTCGAACCAAGCGTCCAGGAGGAACAATGACCGCCATCAAATCGGGAACCTACATCGGTGCCACCGCCGCGGAGCTCCGCGACAAGAACACCCCCGACAAGGCGGCGGCCCTCGTCAGCCAGAAGGCCCTGTTCCACCGCCGCGGCAAGATCGTCCTCGACCCCCACACCCTCCTGTTGTCGGCCTGGAACGATTCCGGCGACCTGCTCCTGCGCCCCACCGACATCACCGCGATCGAGCGAAAGTTCACCGACCACTACGGCCGCTTCGTCGGCGGCCTCCTCAACTCCGGCAAACCCCTGATCCTGCACACCGTCCCGGTCGGCGAGATCTACCTCCTCATCGACCGCAACGAATTCCTCGAAACCACCCGAAACAAGACCTGGGCCGAAGCCCTCCTCGACTGGCAGTCCACCGGCACGACACACACGAATTGAACTGTGCCGCAACGACTGCCGACTAGCGCGATTCGATAAGTGGGCGCGCGACAGCCTGGCGATCGCGCTCGACCTCAGCCCAGAATCAACCGCGTCGCAGTCTCGACGATATCGGCGCGAGTACCCGTGTTGTGATCGGCGGCGATCAGATAATTAGCGATGACCAAGGAGAAGGCGAGCATGCTGCGGGCCTCGACATCGCGCGGGTCGTCGCTGATCGTGCCGATGAGATCGCGCAGATAGTCCATGCGGCGGTTGTCGACCCTGCGGAGCCGCTCGGCGACCGCCGGATCGCGCCGCGCCCATTCCCGCACGGCGAGATCGAGGGGGAGTAGCTCTCTGGAGAAGGTCAGCCTGCCCGCACTGCGCACCTTGCTCTCGGCGTCGCCGCCCTCCCGCTCGACGCGCTGCCTGACCTCGTCGATGCTGCGATGCTCCCACGTGTCGAGGACGGCATCGAGCAAGTCCTGACGGCTGTCGAACTGCCGATAGAACCCGCCCCTGGTCACGCCAAGTTGCGCCGCGAGGGTCTCCACGCGCACGGCATCCGGCCCCGACTCGGACAGGATCGCCATGGCGGCGTCGATCCAGGCGTGACGGGGGTTCCGCACCGGTGGGGCCATCGGTAGTCGACCAATCTCGTGGGGTTCGAAGTACTGCCCATCATAGATGCAGTACAGTACTGTATCTATCGCGGGGTCGATCTCGTCCCGCCGATCGGAAAGGAATCCCCATGCCGCGCAACGGAATCGCAGAGCCGGACGTCGACCTCGAGCCGTCGCCGAGGGTCGAGGCCCTCGCCATCACTCCCGAGATCCTCGCCCGCAGCACGCTGCCCGACATCCAGCACACCGACGCCCACCTGCTCCACATCGCCCGTGCCGCCGACCGCTCGGCCGAGCAGTGGGCGCGCGCGATCATGGAGGAGGTGCCCGCCGAGGTCCGTACGACACTCGAGCGCGCCTGGCAGTCCATCGCCCTGCGCCTGACCCCCGGCGCCCCGCACACCGTCGCGGGCTGGTCGATTGCACACTCCGGTACGGACTACGTCCTGCTCCAGGCGGAATCCGCCCTCGATTTCGAAGGCCAACTCCTGTTCGAGTGCCGCGAAAATGCCGTTCTCCTGGCGACTTTCGTCCGCTATCGCGACCCGGCCGCGTCAACGGTCTGGGAACGCGCCCTGCCGTCCCACCTGGGGTTCGTGCGAGCGTTGCTGGAGCGGGTCGCCCAGTATGAGTAGCGGTATTGAGTAGATCGGCGGATTCGGGCACCCCCGTGCGGCCGATACCGTGATCGGAATCCGAACGGCTACAGGAGGTTTCGCGATGATCACGGAAATGATGCGCAGGCTGGCGGCGGTGGCCGCGCTCGGCATGCTCGGGGTGACCGCGTCGATGGGCGTCGCTCGAGCCGATGAAACCAGCTTCACTTGGGACACGATCCACCGCGGCGACTGCCGGATGTACGGTGCGACCTGGACGATCCACTCCGACGGCACGGCGACGTTCGACGGCAACCTGCTGTCCTCCACCGGCGGCGACGCCTGGCTCATGCACGCCGAACTGTTCGACCACGACGACGCCTACCTGGCCAACCTGACCGTCGACGGCCCACCCGCCGACCCGGGCGACATCGGCAAATTCGTCATGAACCTACAGTTCGCCCACCGTGACACCCACTGGATCACCTACGGCAAGTACGACCGCAACCTCTACCCGCTGATCGGCTCGATGAAGCTGCGATCGGACTGCTGACGGCGCTCCCGCGCACACCGGCGATCCATCCCGGATCCCCAGAATCCTCACGCCCACAACCCGATCGCCGAGCACGAAGACCAGCGCCGGGCAATGACGCCACCGGCGTCCGGGACTCGCACCCGACCGGGAAACCGGGCCGATACGAGCCGTCAGCGGTCCACGCGGGCGCCCTCGAACCGACCGCGAGCAAACGCCGACTCGCCGGGGCACGCCGTCGGTGCACGCGGGGGTGGTCTCATCGACCGGGCAGGCACCCAATCGCCCCAACTACCCAGGAAACAACGCCCCCGCCAACACCGGCACCACCAACCCCCGCTGCCACCCCCGAGCCCCACCCGCCTTCAAGAACTCATCGATCTCCCGCCCCGGATCCTCCGGCCGCACCCCACTCCGATACGCCCCCAACCCATCCCAACACAACCGCCGCAACAAATCCGGCGTCAACAGATTCTCCACCGGCACCGAATACCGAGCAGACAACTCGCCCATAGCCGCCCGAGCCGCCGCCAGCCGCGCGGCCGCCGCCGGATCCCGCCGCTCCCACCGATTCACCGGCGGCGGACCATCATACGGCTGGCTCAAGGTCGGCAACTCCGAATCAGTAAGCGCCCGAGCCCGTTCCACCGCACCGAGCCAGTCCCGCGAATACCGCCGCTGCCGCGGCCCCCCGAACACCGGCAAGGCCCGCAACTGACCGATAGACTTGGGATCGGTCTCCGCCGCCGCGATGATCGCCGAATCCGGCAGGATCCGCGCCGGAGCCACATCCCGGCTACGCGCCAATTGATCTCGCGTGGTCCACAATTCGCGCACGATCGCCAATTGCCGCGCCCGGCGCAACGTATGGATCCCCGACGTGCGCCGCCACCGCTCCGCCCGCGGCGGCCCCGGCTCCAGCGTGCGCACATGTTCGAATTCCTCTGCCGCCCAAGCGGATTTGCCCTGCTCCTCCAGCGATTCGGCGACCGCCTCGCGCAGTTCCAGCAGCAGCTCCACATCGAGCGCGGCGTAATTGAGCCACTCGGCGGGCAACGGACGCGTCGACCAGTCGGCCGCGCCGTGCCCCTTGCGTAACTCGCGACCCAATAGTCGCTCGACCATCGCCGCGAGCCCGACCCGTTCGAAACCGGCCAGCCGCCCGCCCAACTCGGTGTCGAACAGCCGCGCGGGCCGCAGGCCCAGCTCGGCCAGTCCGGGCAGATCCTGATCGGCCGAGTGCAGCACCCACTCCAGGTCGTTGATCACCTCCGCGAGGGGAGCGAGATCCTCGTCCACGGGGATGGGGTCGATGAGCACCGTGCCCGAACCCTTGCGCCGCAATTGGATCAGATAGGCGCGATTGGAATAGCGGAATCCCGAGGCGCGCTCGGCGTCCACCGCGAGCGGACCGTCACCGGCGGCCAGCCGGGCGGCGGCGTCGGCGATATCGGCCGCGGTATCCAATACCGGTGGCACGCCCTCGGCGGGTGTCAGCAGGGGAACCGCGGTCGCATTCCCCCCGACCCCACCCGGGAAATTCTCGGACTCGTCGGGCATAGCCCAGAACTTTACGTTGCGGTCAGAACCGGTCGTCGGCAATCTGCGGACCCGGCCGCAAATGCGTTATGCCCGCCGGGGGCAATCCCGCCGCATAGGCCAGCACTTCGCAGAAAGCCTCGACGTGCGGTCCGAGCTCGGTCGAGCCCACTGTCCAGGAGGCACGCAGTTCGAGCTGATACGCGCGCGGCGGTCCGGCGATGTCGCCGTAGCGGACCGAACTGGTGGACGTCACCGTCCCACCCAACGCCGTGAACTGCTCGTTCCGCGATTCCAGGGCATCGACCAGCCAACTCCACGCGACCTCGGGGAGCAGCGGATCACCGGCGAGAGCGGCATCGATATCGGCCTGAATGTAGGCCACCAGCCGGAAAACCCCGTGCCACGCCTCCTGCCCGTTCGGATCGTGCAGCAGGATCAGCCGCCCGAAGGCGTCGCCCTCCGAATCGACCGGAATAACATTCGTGTCGGGATGTTTGACCTCCGCTCCGATGGCGTATGAATAGGGAGCCAGGCGTTGCGGCGGCCGGATCGGTGCGAGCTCGATCCGGGGATGCACGGAGGCGGTGCCCATCGCATCGACCGCCGCGCGAAACTGGGCGGGTTCGCTGTCCGGTCCCGGAGTCGGTGCGGCGCCGTCGCGGAAGTCGAGCGGTGTCACGTCTGCGAACTTAAACCCGAACGGCGTCCCTCGGTCGGAGGCGCGCGGTTGAAGGTTGATGAATCTGGGTTCGCGGCACCACATACGATGGCGATGATGAGCACACCTACCCGCCGCCGGTTGTCCGATGCGCCCTTCCTCGCCGCCGCCACGGGCGCTCGGCCGACGCGGCGTCCCGTCTGGTTCATGCGGCAGGCCGGGCGGTCGCTGCCGGAGTATCGGGAGGTGCGGGCCGGGATCGGGATGCTCGAGTCCTGCTTCGATCCCGAACTGGTCTGCGAGATCACGCTGCAACCGATCCGTCGGCACGGCGTGGACGCGGCGATCCTGTACTCCGACATCGTGGTTCCGCTCAAGGCCGCGGGCGTCGATCTCGACATCGTGCCCGGCGTGGGTCCGGTCATCGCCCAGCCCGTGCGCACCACCGACGCCGTGCGCGCCCTGCCGCGGCTGCGGCACGAGGAGGTCGGCGCGGTCGCCGAGGCCGTGCGGCTGCTGGTGGACGAACTGGGTGACACGCCGCTCATCGGATTCGCCGGAGCGCCCTTCACTCTCGCGTCCTACCTGGTCGAGGGCGGCCCGAGCAAACATCACGAGCGCACCAAGGCGATGATGCTCGGCGACCCCACCACCTGGCACGCGCTGCTCGGCGTGCTCACCGACATCACCATCGAGTTCCTGCGCGCCCAACTCGCCGCCGGGGTGGACGCGATCCAGCTGTTCGACTCCTGGGCCGGTGCCCTGTCGCTGGCGCAGTACCGCGAGTACGTGTTGCCGCATTCGGAGCGGGTGTTCGCCGAACTGGCCGAGGCCGGCGTGCCGCGCATCCACTTCGGCGTCGGCACGGGGGAGTTGCTCGGCGCGATGGGGGAGGCGGGCGCCGATGTGGTCGGCGTCGACTGGCGGATTCCGCTGCCCGAGGCCGCGCGCCGCGTCGGACCCGGAAAGGCGTTGCAGGGCAACCTCGATCCGGCCGCCCTGTTCGCGGGCACCGCGGTGGTCGAACGCGAGGTGCGGCGGATCGCCGACGAGGCCGACGAGGCGCTGGCCCTCGGCGCGGCCGGGCACATCTTCAACCTCGGGCACGGGGTGATGCCCGACACCGACCCCGGCGTGCTCACGGCCACGGTCGAATTCATCCACGGTCTGTCGGTGTAGCCGTGCGGGTCGCGGTCATCGGGGGCGGCATCAGCGGTCTGGTCGCGGCGTATCGGCTGCGCGCCGAACTGGGGGAGACCCTCGAGCTGACCCTGTTCGAACGCCGCGACCGCGTCGGCGGCATCCTGCGCACCCGCGACATCGAAGGCGACCCGGTCGATCTCGGAGCCGAGGCGTTCGTCGGCCGCCGCCCCGAAATCCCCGCGCTCATGCGCGAATTGGGCATCGAAGACCAACTCGTCCACCCGGCGGGCCTACGCCCCCTGATCTGGTCCGACGGCGCGACACACCCCCTCCCCGAACGCACCCTCATGGGCATCCCCTCCGGCCCCGCCGCCGTCGCCGGACTGGTCGACGACGCCACCTTGCAGCGGATCACCGACGAACCGAACCGCCCCCTCCACTGGGACCGCGGCACCGACACCTCCGTCGGCGCCCTGGTCTCCGACCGCTTCGGCGACCAAACCGTCCGCCGCAGCGTGGACCCCCTCCTCGGCGGCGTCTACGCCGGACTGGCCGACACCATCGGCATCCGCGCCGCCCTCCCCACCCTCGCCGCCGCCCTCGACGCAGGAGCCCCCAACCTCACCCAAGCCGTAACCACCGCCCTGCCACCCCCGTCGACCGCCCCGGTCTTCGGCGGCATCCGCGACGGCTACCGAGTCCTGCTCGACGCCCTCTTGGAAGCCGCCGCCCCCGACCTCGAAATAACAACGGCCGCAATAAGAATCGAGCGAATTGACCGCAAGTGGTGCGTCTACACCGCCACGCCCGCAACGGGCACCGAACCGATCCCGAACCGCTCGAACGTCCATAACAACCTGGCGGCCAGGGATCACGATGGCGCCGCTCTCGGCGCGCAGGTCGATACCGAAACGGCCGCAACAGATTTCGAGCGCACCCCCGACGGTTCACGCGCCGTCGGCCCGGCCGCCCAGGGTCTCGGAGAGTCCGCGCCTGGCACTCGCGCGGTTGGTTCGGCCGCCCAGGGTCCCGAACAGGCCGTGTCCGGCGCGCGCGGCGCTGGCTCGGCCGCCCGAGGTCCCGGGGAGGCCGTGCCCGGCGCGCGTGGCGTCGGTTCGGCTGCCCAAGGCCCCGCACAGGCAGCGCTGGACTCGCGACGCGACACACCTCCCGCCCCAACGGATCTCGAAGCTGGCTGGCGCATCGGCCCACTGGGCGAATTCGATGCCGTGATCCTGGCGACACCCGCCCCCGTGACCGCCCGGCTGCTGGCCTCCGTCGCCCCGGACGCCGCCCGAGCCGCCGAAGGCATTGGCACCGCGTCCTCGGTCGTCGTGGCCTTGGCGCTGCCCGCCGACACCCCGCTACCCCAGAACTCCGGCATCCTCGTCGCCACCGGAGAACCCTTGCGTGCCAAGGCTTTCACGTTGTCGAGCCGCAAATGGACCCATCTCGCCGAGCGCGAGGTCGCCCTGGTGCGCGCCTCCTTCGGCCGGTTCGGCGACGACCGCCCGCTCTCCTGGAGCGATGAGGAGCTGATCGCCGCCGCCGTCGAGGACCTGGCGACCGTGACCGGCATTCAGCCGCAACCGAAGTCGGCCGTCGTGCAACGCTGGCCCAACGGCCTGCCCCAATACGCTCCCGGCCACACCGAACGCGTGACCACCATCGAGGCCGCCGTGGCCGAACTCCCGGGCCTCGCCGTCGCCGGATCGTATCTGCGCGGCGTCGGCGTCCCGGCCTGCGCGGCGGCCGGAACCGCCGCGGCTCGGCGGATTCTCGGCGTGGCACGATAGAACCATGGCGCGACTCGATTACCAGGCCCTCAACTCGACCATCCGGTACCTGATGTTCTCGGTGTTCCAGGTGGAGCCGGGTGTGCTCGGGGACGATCGCGAGGCCGCGATCAAGGAGGCGCGCGCGTTCTTCGACTCGCTCGACGAGCGCGGGGTGGTGGTGCGCGGCATCTACGACGTCGCCGGGATGCGCGCCGACGCCGACTTCATGATCTGGAGCCACGCCGAACGCATCGAGGACCTCCAGTCCGCCTACGCCGACTTCCGCCGCACCACCGAACTCGGCCGCGCCAGCACCCCGGTGTGGAGCAACGCCGCGCTGCATCGCCCCGCCGAATTCAACAAGAGCCACATCCCCGCCTTCCTCGCGGGCGAGGACCCGGGCAACTACATCTGCGTCTACCCCTTCGTCCGCTCCTACGAGTGGTACCTCCTCCCCGACGAGCAGCGCCGCAAGATGCTCGCCGACCACGGCAAGGAGGCCCGCGGCTACCCCGACGTCCGCGCCAACACCGTCGCCGCCTTCGCCCTCGGCGACTACGAGTGGATCCTCGCCTTCGAGGCCCCCGAACTCCACCGCATCGTCGACCTCATGCGCGACCTGCGCGCCACCGAGGCCCGCATGCACGTCCGCGAAGAAGTCCCCTTCTTCACCGGCCCCCGAGTCGAACTCGACCACCTCATCACCGCCCTACCCTGAAGCGCTCCCCCCACCCGCCACGGCAACCCAGCCGCACCCTTTATTCGAATCCGCACCCCCTGCATGGCCCGATAACGGGTGCGGATCCGAATAAGGGGTGCGGCTGGGCGTACGTTGCCGCCGGACGGGCATAACGTCAGAGCAAACCTCTGGCTGCACCCCTCCGGAAAGGGATTCGCGCGATGGATGTACTGGTGGCGGGATCGTCCGGCTTCGTCGGCAGCCGACTGTGCCCGGAACTCGAGCGGGCCGGGCACACGGTCCGCGCGATGACCCGCCGCCCGCACTCGTATCACGGTGCGGGACAACCGATTCGGGGCGACGTGCACGACCGCGACTCACTGCGCGCGGCCATGGACGGCTGCCAGGCCGCCTACTACCTCGTCCACTCCCTCGACGACCCCAAATTCGAGCAGCGCGACGCCGACGCCGCCCGCACCTTCGGCGAGGTCGCGGCCGAGGCGGGCCTCGAGCGCATCGTCTATCTGGGCGGGCTCGGCGCGGAGGGCGACGACCTCTCCCCGCACCTGCGCAGCCGCCGCGCGGTCGAACGACTCCTCGGCGTCGGCGGCGTGCCCGTCACGACCCTGCGCGCGGGCGTCATCATCGGCCACGGCGGCATCTCCTGGGAGGTCACCCGCCAACTCGTGGAGCATCTGCCCGCCATGGTCACCCCCAAATGGGTGCACGTCCGCACCCAGCCCATCGCCCTGGACGACGTGGTCCGCTATCTGGTCGGCGTGCTCGACGAGCCCGAAACGACCGGTCGCACCTTCGAGATCGGCGGCCCGTACGCGCTCACCTTCGCCGATATGCTGCGCCGCGTCGCCGACCTCGAGGGCAGACCGCTCATCCTGGTTCCCGTCCCCCTGCTGTCGCCCTGGCTGTCATCGCTGTGGCTGTCCCTGGTCACCGACGTCGACTCTCGCACCGGCCGTTCCCTCGTCGGCTCGATGGTCAACGAGACCGTCGTCCACGACGACAGCATCCGCGAACTGCTGCCCTTCGAACCCCTCGACTACGACGAGGCCGTCCTGCGCGCCCTGCGCGACCGAGTGAAAGCCCGACACGCCGCATGAGCACGAGAACAGTCGGCGCGGTCTGGCTGCTCGGCACCGCCCTGCTGCGCCGCTCCCTGTCCGCCCCACCCGATTCGACCGAGTTCTACACCCAGAGCCTCGCCACCGCAGCCACCTTCGCCGTCGGCGGAACCGCTTGCGGCCCACCACGTTTCGCCGCCGACCGCCCCGCCCGCACGGCCCTGACCGCCACGGCCACCGGCGTCGGCGCCTTCGGCGTCTTCTACGGCTGCGCCCTCATCGCCCGCCGCATCCCGATCCTGAACCGAGCCATCACCGACGTCCTCGGCTACGCCCGCTTCGGCACCACCCCCCGCGCCCTGGCGGTCGCCCTGATCAATGGCGCCGCCGAGGAGATGTTCTTCCGCGGCCCGGTCTACGACGCCTCCGGCAAGCACCCCGTCGCCACATCCACAGTCGTCTACTGCTTGACCACGGGAGCCACCGGCAACCCGGCCCTCACCCTCGCCGCCGCCCTCATGGGCACCCTGTTCGCCCTCGAACGCCGCACCACCGGCGGCATCGGCGCCCCCCTACTCACCCACCTGACGTGGTCGACCCTGATGGTCCGCTACCTCCCCCCGCTGTTCCCCATCACTCCTTCGGCAGCAGCCGCAACGAAATCGAGTTGATGCAGTACCGCTTGTCCGTCGGCGTGTCGTACCCCTCGCCCTCGAACACGTGCCCGAGGTGGCTGTGGCAGTTGGCGCACAGCACCTCGACTCGTCGCATACCGAGGGAGTTGTCCTCGCGCAGGATCACCGCGTCGGAGTCGGCGGGGTCGAAGAACGACGGCCAGCCGCAGTGCGAGTGGAATTTCTCGGTGCTGCGGAACAATTCGGCACCGCAGGCGCGGCAGGCGTAGACGCCCTCGGTCTCGGTGTCGGTGTACTCGCCGGTGTAGGCGCGTTCGGTGCCCGCCTCGCGCAGCACCGCGTACTCCTGCGGGCTCAGCCGCGCCCTCCACTCCTGCGGCGTGAGCTGAATCTTCGGCGCGGGCAGGGACGTGTCGGAACTCATGCATACGAGTCTAGTGTGGCCCACGGCCCTGTCCCTTTGGCCGCCGCGCAGTCGAACCCGGCGGAACGAGCCCGCCGCCTAACTCAACGCGGTGGCCCGCGCGTCCGGCTCCCCGACCTCGCGGACGTCCGGCTCGATCAGAGCCCGTTCGGTCTCGGCGGCCACGGGCCGCGGCGTCGAATCCTCCAGCAGGAATGCCGGTTCGATACCCCCATCCAGCCGCCCCTCGCGCCGCGCGGCCAGATACCGGTCACCCAGCACGCAGAACGTCACGATCAGCAGCAGCCCCCACCCGAACGTGACCCGCAGGTATTCCAGTGCCCGACCCGTACTCTGCCAGTGGTCGAGCAACCACTTGTCGTAGGTCATGAACCCGAAGATCGCCAGCCACGCGGGCCAGTTGCGCAGCACCGAGTTTCGCAGCACGACGGTCATCAGGAACGGGAACAACATCATCGAGTAGTACTGCTGACCCAGCCCCGACAGCAGGAACAGGGCGGTCAGGAGAATGCCTGTGCTCGTGCACACGAAGAACAGTTCGTCCTCGCGGCAGTACCGATACAGCAGCCACAGCGAAACCAGCACCAGCACACCGACGCTCAACCGGATGGTCCACGTCAACCAGACGGGCAGCCCGTAGTAGCTCGCATTACCGACAATGGCGCTGTTGAAGTAGTCCCGCGACTTCAACAGATACGGCAGCGTCCGATTCACGAAATCCATCGGATCCGTGATCAACGGCCACGCCACCGCGTTCAACACGACCGGCACCCCCACCGACGTGATCAACACCTTCCACTGCCCCCGCATGATCGGAATCAGCAACAGCGGAGCCAACGTCGGCTTGACCGCGATCGTCAACCCCATCACCACGCCCGCGAGCAGATCCCGCCGCTTCAACAGCAGATGGATGAACACCACCTCGGCCAGCAGCACGCACCCGTTCACATTGCCGAAAGCCAGTGTGTTGATAACGGTTTCGGAGGCGAACATCAGCAGCAACAACAACGGCGCGGCGGGGGAGGAGAGCCGAAAGCCGAACAGCCGCAACAGCAGATACCAGGCCAGCACGATCGCGATCGCGTTGAGCCCCATGAAGCACCACTTCGACGCCTGCGGATCGATGATCGCCAACGGCGCGATCAGCAGCGTCCCGCTCGGCGGATACAGGTAGTGCGGATCGACGTAGTCGAAGTTCTCGTTGTACACGGCCCGGCCGTTGAGGAACGCCAGCGAGGCCCGATAGACCGGCGCGAAGTCATCGGTGATGGTGAAGTTGGTGGCCTTCACGAACACCTGATGCAGCACGGTCATGACCGCGAACGGCCACAGGACGAAGTTCAAGACCTCGGCGGTCGTGCGAGCGGTGCGGGGCTCGAGCTGACGAAACAACACTGGGGCACGGTACACCGGAACCCCTACCCGACGTACCACGGACCCGCCGTTCAACCGTGCTTCAGACCACTTCGCGCCCCCTTTCGACATCACCCGCGCGGTACGCCCGCTCACGCCTCAAGCCGGGCAGGCCGTCCCGTCCGCGGGCAACTTCGCGTCCTTCAGATACGCCACCAACGCCTGCTGCCCGCACCCCGAATGATTGAGCACCGGATGCCCGTACCCCTGCCACCGGATCGTCGCCGTCCCGGCCCCCGCCCGCCCCAGCGCGCCCGTGACGGTCGGCAGGGCGTCGCTTCCGGTGACCGGATCGGCCGTCGCCCCCAGCAGCAGCACCGGCAGCGTGAGCTTCTCCGGGAGCTGGGTGGGGTTGGGTACGGGCCAGGCCGCGCACGCCATCATGCGCACGGCCGCGTCCTTACCGAACACGGGATACGTTCCGCCCCAAGTGTTTTCGAGTTCCCGCGCGCGTTCGGGCGTGGCGGGCTGCTGATTGTCCGAACACCGCGAGACGAACTGCCCGTCCGATCCGACCGACCCCGACTGCCGCTGCAACAGCGCATTGATCGGCCCTCGATCCCCGCGCCCGGCCGCCGACAAGGCGTCCGCGAGTTCGCCCACCCGATTGCTCTGATCGGCCCGCGGATCCCCGAGGAACCCGGCGATCCCGGTCAGCAACGCCCCCGCCGACAGATCACCCAGACCCCCGGCCCGCGCCCGATTCACCAGATCGAGCACGGCCGCCCGCGGATCCGCCCCCAACGAGCAGTTCAACCCCGCACACCGCTGCGCGAACGCGGTCAACGCCGCCTCTTCCCCCTTCACGCGTTGTTCGGTCCGCGTCACCGCGTCGGCGTCCACGGCCTGCGGCGCGTCCAGGACCAACCGCGCCAGATGATCCCCGTACTTGGCCGCGTAACTCGTCGCCACCCGGCCCCCGCTGCCCGTCCCCACGAGCGCGATCCGGTCGACCTGCCACGCCTTGCGCAACTGCTCGATGTCGTCGGCGGCGTGCGGCGCGTCGAACGTCCGCTGATAGGGCTGCAAGAAGTCCTGACAGGCGACCGTCGCGTCCTGGCTCAGCTTCACCATCGCGTCGACCTGGTCCCCGCCCGCGAACTGCGCCGAATCGGCCAGCCCCCGCCGCGTGTCGGTGGCCATACAGTCGATCGCCTGCGAATTGCCCACTCCGCGCCGATCCACCGCCACCACCGGATGTGCCGCCAGCAGCGCCGAATTCGGCCCCGTCGCCAGCCCGGCCAGGGTCTCGGTCGAGGACCGGTCGCCCCCGGAGGTCAGCACCACCGGCGCGGCGTCGGCGGGCGTATTCGCCAGCTTGGCCCGCACGGCCGCGGTCCGGAACGTGCCCAGCACCGACCCGCTCGTATCGATCGGCGTGGAGAACTCGGCGCATTCGAACACCAGACCCGCCGGGGGAGCGCCGAGCCCGAGCTTGCCGAATGTGGGTGCGGCGCAATCGCGCCAGGCCAGATCCGTCTTCGGCACCTCGGGTCCGGGCGGCGGCGCGGGCGCGGCGGATGTCGTGGGGGGCGATCCCGCCTCGTGCGGCCGCTCCACCGCGACGCCGGGGCGGCTCGACGGACCCGCGCCACACGCGCCGACGAGGACAACCGTCAGCGACGACGACATCAGCAGGGCGGCCCGACTCCAGCGCATGCGCTACAGCCTGCCAGGTCCATCGAGCCGTTTCAGCTCTGGGTGTGCGTGCGTTCCCAGCGTGTCAGCACCGAACCGTCGTCGTCGAGCAGCGCGTGGCACAACGTCATCGGCGTCGGCATCTCCTTGGGCGCCACCGCGATTCGGCCCGCGGTGCCGCCCACGAGCAGTGGCGACACCGTCAGGCACAACTCGTCCACCGCCCCGGCCGCGATGAGCTCGCCGAACAGCGCGGGCCCGCCCTCGCACAACACCCGCAGCAACCCGCGTTCGGCGAGGGCCGCGCGAATGCCCGCCGCCGTGACCGAGGTGTCGCCCGCCTCGATCACCTCCGCGCCCGCGTCGGCGAGTTCGGCCTTGCGGTCCGCGGGCGCGTCGGTGGTGGTGAGCACCAGCGGCGGTCGGGTGGTATCGGTGAACAACCGGCTCGCCGGATCGAGCGCCGCACTGGCCGTGACCACCGCGATCGGCGGCGCGGAGCCGTCCTGCGCGCCGCCCAGCCCGTGATGGAACAGCCGGATGCGCCGGAAGCTGTCGGTGCGCGCGCCGCCGTAGTTCTCCGACCGCGCCGTGCCCGCCCCGACCAGCACCACATCGGCCAGATCCCGCAGAATCCGGAACACCGCCTTGTCGGCCGGACCGCCCAGCGCGCCCGACCGGCCGTCCAGCGTGACCGCCCCGTCGATGCTCGACACGAAGTTGATTCGCACCCAGGGTGATTCGAGCCTCGCCGGATACGTGTAGAGGCGCACCAGTTCGTCGGTGCTCAGCTTTGTGAACTGGATCGCATTGGGCACACGCTGCATAACGACCGATCACACCACGTCAGTACGCTACATGCGTGCAACAACACCTCGTCGATCGCAACCCGGAGGTCCCGGCCGATCAGCTCATCGCGCAGATGGTGCCGCCGCCCACATTCGACGAGGTGAGTTTCGCCTCCTACATTCCCGCCCCCGACGAACCCAGCCAGGCCGAGGCCGTGGCCAAGGCCGAGCGGTTCGCCGGACAGGTCGCCAAGATCCACGCCGCGCAGGGCCGCAAGACCCTGTTCGGCAAGAAGAAGCAGGTCGACGGCGCGGGCCTGTATCTCGACGGCGGTTTCGGCGTCGGCAAGACCCACCTGCTGGCCTCGATCTTCCACGCCTCGCCCGCACCCAAATCGTTCGGCACCTTCGGTGAGGTCACCAATCTGGTGGGCGCGCTGGGTTTCGCGAACGCCGTCGAACGACTGTCCGGCAACAGCGTGTTGTGCATCGACGAATTCGAACTCGACGACCCTGGCGACACCATGCTCGTGTCCAGACTCCTTACCGAACTCACCGCGCGCGGGGTCTCGGTGGCCGCGACCTCCAACACGCTGCCCGACCAGTTGGGCGAGGGCCGCTTCGCCGCGCAGGACTTCCTGCGCGAGATCCGCAAGCTCGGCGCGCTGTTCGAGACCGTGCGCGTCGACGGCCCCGACTACCGCCACCGCGACCTGCCGCCCGCGCCCGAGCCCACCGATCCGGCGCACCTGGCCGAAAAGGCCGCCGCCACACCGGATTCCACACTCGACGAGTTCGACGCGCTGCTGCGACATCTGAGCACCCTGCACCCCTCCCGGTACGGGGCGCTGATCTCGGGCGTGTCGGCGGTGTTCGTGTCGGGGGTGCACACGCTCACCGACCAGGCGGTCGCGTTGCGCGTGGTGGTTCTGGCCGACCGGCTCTACGATGCGGGTATTCCGGTCACGGTGTCCGGGGTGAAGCTGGACAAGATCTTCTCCGAGGAGATGCTCGGCGGCGGCTACCGCAAGAAGTACCTGCGCGCCATCTCCCGGCTGCTCGCGCTGTCGCGGTACGAGGTACCGACCGCCTGAGGAAAGGAATCTTCGTGGCCCACCGCTCCGTTCGTCTCGCCGCGCCGCTGATCACCGCGGTCCTCGCCTGCGGTCCCGTCGCCGGGGTCGCGCTCGCCGTCGAACCGCCCGCGGCCACGAGTTCGGTCGTGACCGATCTCGACCAGCGCTCGCTCGGCTTGCAGGGTGTGCTCAACGCCCGCGACCTCGGCGGCTACCGCACCACCGACGGGCACGTGGTCCGCTCGGGTCTGGTGTTCCGCACCGGCGAGCTGAGCAAGGCCACCGACGCCGACCTGGCCGCGCTCACCGATCGCGGGGTGCGCGCGGTCGACGATCTGCGCATGGCGATCGAACGGGCCGTGGCTCCCGACCGGACACCCGTTGGCGCGCAAGCCCATTGGGACGACATCATCGGCCAGGCCCCGCCGCAGGTGATGGCCTCCGCGATCACCGCGGGCCCGGATCTGTACCGCGCCTTCATCACCGCGCCCGGCGCGAGCGAGGGCTTCGCGAACGTCGTGCGCGACATCCTGGCGGGCGACGGCGCGGTGCTCTACCACTGCACCGCGGGCAAGGATCGCACCGGCTGGATGTCGGCGGTGCTGCTGACCCTCCTCGGCGTCGACCGCCAGACCGTCACCTACGACTACCTGTTGTCGAACTACTACCGCGACGCCGCGCCGAACGACACCCTCAACGGCGTCGCCCCCGCGGCCCTCGACGCCGCGTTCGACCAGGTGGACCAGAGCTACGGGTCGTTCGACAACTACGTACGGGACGGGTTGAAGCTCAGCGCCGACGATGTCGCGGCGCTGAAAGCCGCACTGCTGTCCTGATTTCCGATCGCTTCCAACTGGGCGCAATGTCGTTAGCGGACGTAAGATTGCGCGTGTCCGTGGTCACGGACGCTCGATCGTTTTCCGTTGCGTCACAGCTGGTTCTACCGATCGGAGGAATGCCGTGCGTACTGAGGGAGATACCTGGGACATCGTGAGCAGCGTCGGGGCGACGGCCCTCGGCGTCGCCGCCGCCCGGGCACTCGAGTCCGAACAACCCGACGCGTTGATCCGCGACGATTTCGCCGCCCGCTTCGTCACCGCCTCCGGCCACGAGGGCATGACCCGCTGGCTGCACGAGGATTCGGACCGCGTCGAATCCAAGCTGGCCTCGACCATGATCGGCCTGCGCAGCCGGTTCTTCGACGAACACTTCCGCGCGGCCGCCGCGGACGGGGTGCGGCAGGCGGTGATCCTCGCGGCCGGTCTCGACGCGCGCGCCTATCGCCTGGACTGGCCCGCGGGGACCACGGTGTTCGAACTCGATCAGCCCAAGGTGCTCGAATTCAAGGCCCGGGTCCTCGACGAACACGACGCGGTGCCCGCGGCCCGGCGGCACGCCATCGCCATCGATCTGCGCGAGGACTGGCCCGCGGCACTGCTCGACTCCGGTTTCGATCCGGGCGCGCCCACCGCGTGGACCGCCGAGGGTCTGCTGCCGTATCTGCCGGGCGCGGCGCAGGAGGCGCTGTTCGAACGCGTCGAGCGACTGTCGGCGCCGGGCAGCCGCCTGGCCCTTGACTCGATGAGCGATCTGCGGGACCTGGATCGGATGGCCGAATTCCAGGCCGAGCAGCTGCGGGGCACGCCGATGGCCGAGCTCGATCTGCGCGAGCTGTTCTACACCGACGACCGCAGCGCGCCCGAAACCTGGTTCGGCGCGCGCGGCTGGACCGCGGATTCGCTGACGGTGCGGGAACTTTCGGCTCGTTACGGCCGCGCGCTGCCGGAGATTCCGGAGGTGTACGAGACCATGTTCCTCGGGGCGCGGTTCGTCGCGGTCGCCAAACCGGTCACAGCGCCATCTGCATGACGTAGTCCTCGCACACCCGCGAGCCGACGGTGAAGGTCTTGGTGCCGACGCGTTCGAATCCGTGTTTGGCGTAGAAGCGTTGGGCGCGTTCGTTGTACTGGTTCACCCCCAGCCACACCACGGCGAATCCACCGCGGCGGGCGGTGTCGACGGCGGCGGCCATCAACGCCGTCGACACGCCGCTGCCGTGATGGCCGGGGAGCACGTACATCTTGCTGATCTCGATCACCGGGCGCGCCGTAACCGCTTGTGCCACATCGGGATCGGCGGGTTCGCCCGCGACCAGCATGGTGTAGCCGACGATCTCCGCGCCCGCTACGGCCTTGAGCACGGTCCGGTGCGGATCGCTGAGGTAGTCGCCGAAGTGGTCCTCCGACAGCACGTTCGCGACGAACGCGTCGATGTCGGCGGGCGCCAATTCCGGCGGGCACGCGAGCGGGAAGGTGGCCGCCGCGACATCGCTCAGGGCCTCGGCGTCCCACAGCCCGGCCCGGTCGACGGTGACTGGGGTATCGATCATGGTCCTATCGCACCACAACCGACCGACGCGGATGGAACCACCGGGCGGACCCGATCAGCAGCACCGCGAAGATCAGCGGGATGACGAATCCGACGCGCCGCGAGGTGGCGTCGGCGACGGCCCCGACCACGCCGCCGCCGATGAGGGTGCCCGCGTAGTTGAACAGGTTGAGCCGGGCGATCACCGCGTCGAGCCCCCGTCCGCCGGTCAGCTCACCCGCCTCGCTGAAGCACAGCGGCGCGATCACCGGCAGCCCGAGCCCCGCGACGAGGAATCCGAGCAGCGCCGGGACGGGGGAGGGGGCGGCCACGACGAGCAGCAATCCGACCGACCCGATCGCGGCGGCCGTGCGGACCACCGCCCGCGCCCCGAACCGCCGCGTGAACGCGTCGCCCGTCGCCCGCGTCAGCAGCGACGCCCCCTGATAGGCCGCCAAGGCCAGCGCTGCCGTCGCCGACGACGACAGCAGATCGTCCTTGAGATACAGCGCCGACCAGTTGCCCACCGCGAGATCCACCGCGAACACCAGCGCCATCGCCACCCCGAACGCCAAATACGCTCGCAGCCCGACCCTTTCGGCCGCCGCGGCCTCCTCGGGTTCGGCCTCCGCCTGCCGCGTCCCCAGCAACCGCGGCCCCAGGACCAGCCCCGCGACGAACACCACCCCCGCCGCGATCCCGAGCGTCCAACTCGCGTGCACCCCCACCTTCTCCGACCCCGCCACGAACAACGCCCCCAGAATCGATCCCGCACTCCACGCCGCGTAGAACGACGCCAACACGAACGTCCCCAACCCGTGCTGAATGAACACCGCCTGCATATTCGTACTGGCGTCCACCATCCCCACCGCCACCCCGTAACCCCCCAACGCGACGAACAACACCCCCACACTCGGCGCCACCGCCACCCCCACCCCCGTCACCCCGATCAACCCCAACCCCACCCGCACCGCGACCCGACTCGACCACCGCACCGCCACCGCTTCGGCCACCAGACTCCCCACCGCCGCCAACACCGAAACCATCACCACCGCCCCCAAAACCTCCCCATCCCCCAACCCGAACCGATCCCGCTGCTGCGGCAACTCCGTCAACACCACAGCCAAGAAGAACCCCTGCAACCCGAACGCCACCCCATTGGCAACCCGAGCCCCCCGAACCACCGCCAAACCCATTGCGGCAGCCTAACCCCCACCACCCCCAGGCCCACGAACCCAGCCGCACCCTTTATTCGAATCCGCACCCCTTCCAGGGCCCCGAAACGGGTGCGGATCCCAACAAGGGGTGCGGCTGGGTTCGTGGACGGGGTCTCGGCGCGGCCTCGTTCCACGCTCGTTGGTCACGCCGACGAACCGGTTGCATAACGAATCCGGTCGGGTTCACGTGAACTGTCCTGATCTTTGCGGCACTCTGGAGGGAGCAGGCCGGAACGGTCGGCGGGTGCACGGTGTAGGGGAAGTGGTCGCGTGAGCACGAAGGAACGGACCGAGGTCGGGCCAGCGGGCGCGGCGGTGCTGGCGCCCACGGATATGCCCGTGGTGGAGCCGAATCCGCGCGGACATCAGCCGGGGGAGCGGTGCCGGGAGCCGGGGTGCGGTAACTGTCACTGGGATGTGCAGCGGTTCAAGTACTGGCTCCGCGGTCGGCTGCTGGCGTGCGGCGCGGACGACGCCGAGGTCGACCGGCCGCTCGGCGCGCAGACTCCGAGTGTGTTGTGGCGCAAGGGTTCTCGCCGCTGCGCGATCGAGGTGCGCAGCGCCCCGGTATCCTTGGCGCACGCGCAGGAACGCACGGCCCGCCTGCGCGCGGTCGGCTGCGACGAGGTCCTGTGGTTGTGCGCCCCCGGCTTCTGGGTACCGCGCCTGCCCGCCCTCGGCGTCGACGACTTCGCCCCGGCGGTCTGCGAGTACCGCGCCGTCTCCGGACGCGTCGAGGCGGGCCCCGCGGGCGTGGTCGAACCGACCGAAAAGTCCTGGGCGGTACGGGATTTCCTGGACGGCTGGGTATCCGGCGACCTGGCCTGGGGCTGGCGCGACGAGACGACGGGAGGATGGGCGACGGTGACCGACTGGGAGCAGCACACCCGCGCGCAGGCACTGCTCATCGCGCAGCAGCGCCAGGAACTCGTCCACCAGCGCACCGCATTGGCCTTGGCCCGCAAGGCCACCCGCGACAAGGCCAAACAGATCCACAAACTCCTGGGCCGCCTCGAACGCGCCGAACAGACCGCCGAGGACCTCGACGCCACCCGCCGCCGCCTCGCCGACCACGACCGCGTGGACGCCACCCTCCGCGTCACCATCGCCAAACAACAAGAGGCCCTGAAACATTGGCAACTGATCACCTGTTTCGCCGTCCTGGTGATCATCACCTTCATCGCGGCAGGGCTCATGCTGCACTGACCCGCCCCGCCGAAATCCGGCGGAGGTCGTGCCCAGAGGGGTCCCGCAGGCGCGGGACCCTCAACGCGCCGCCCGTCCCGCCAACACCGACGCCGCCGTCCCACCGACAGCACACCCCACCACCGTCATCCACGCCACCGGCCCCAGCGGCACACACCCGAAGAACCGGCTCACTCCCGGCGTCATGATGATCCCCGCCAGCAGCGCCCCGCTGCCCGCGACGGTCGCCCACACCAGTCGGCTGTCCCGCCCGATCATCAGCGTCTGACCCAGCTGCGTTCCGATCAACGCCGCCAGCGCCATCGTCTCCGCGCGTCGCCGTCGCCCGGTGTACCGGCCGATCAGCCATGCCGCCCCCGCCCCGGCGGTCGTGCAGGCGCCGCGCACCGCGACCGCGCGCAGGAAGTCCCCGCCGATCTCCGGCGGCGGGCCCAGCGTTCCGTCCTCGGTCTCGGTGTGCCCGGACAACGCGACCGCCATCGCCGGACCCAGGTCGGTCAGCAGATTCACCACCAGGAACTGCCGCGTCCCGATCGGCGCGCGGCCGGACAGCAGCGTGCCCAGCACCGTGAACGTCACCTCCCCGGCATTACCGCCCACCAGCACCCCGATCGCGTCGCGCACCCGCTGCCACATGCCCCGCCCCTCGGCCAGCGCGTCGCGCAACACGGTCAGATCCGACCCCGAATCCGGTTGTGTCAGAATCAGATCCGCCGCCTCCCGCGCGGCGACCGAACCTCGCGCGGCCAGCCCGATGCCGACATCGGCGGTCCGGATGGCCGCCGCGTCGTTGGACCCGTCCCCGGCCATCGCGACCGCGTGCCCGTGCCGTTGCAGGGCCGATACGATCCGCACCTTGTGCTCGGGCGACACCCGCGCGAAAACCGTTGCGTGCTCGATCAATTCACCCTGCGCGTCCTCGTCGAGCGCGTCGATGTCCGCGCCGGTGACCACCGTCTCGGCGGGAATGCCGAGCTGTTCGGCGATCGCGCGCGCGGTGATCGGATGGTCCCCGGTGATCATCCGCACCCCGATCCCGTTGTGCGCCAACTCTTCCACGAGCTGCCGGGCCTGCGGTCGCGGGCTGTCGGCGATCCCGATGAATCCGAGCAGGGTGAGTTGCTCGATCTCCTCGGTGACATCGTCGGGGGCCGTGGCGAAGTCGCGCCGCGCCACCACCAGCACCCGCAACCCGCGCGCCGCCATCCGTCGCACCGCCTCCTCGGCGACGGTCCGATCCTCGGCGGTGAACTCCTGCACGCGACGTCCGGATCCCTTGGCGCGCAACACTTTCTCGCATCGCGGCAACAGCACCTCCGGCGCGCCCTTCACCGCGAGCCGCAGATGTTTGGCGGTGTGCCCGATGGCCGCCGCGTACCCGCGATAACTCTCGAACGGCACCTCCTCGATGGGATCCCAAGTGTGCGCGGCCTGTTCGCCGAGCGCGGTGTCGGCCGCCTCGACCACCGCGCGGTCGGTGGCGTGCACCAGCGGCCCGTCCGCCGGATTCGGGCAGGCTCGCGCCGCCGCCCGCAGCAGCCGCCGCGCCTCCGCGGACTCCTCGGCCCGGTCGGCGTCCCAGTCGTCGTCGAGATCACCGAGCGCGACCAGCCGCAACCGCCCCTCGGTGAGGGTGCCGGTCTTGTCGAAGCAGACGGTGTCGACCCGGCCCAACGCCTCGATCGTGCGACTGGACCGCACCAGCACCCCGCGCCGCGACAGCCGCCGCGTCGCCGCCAACTGCGCCACGGTCGCCACCAGCGGCAGGCCCTCCGGCACCGCCGCCACCGCGACCGCGAGCCCGTCGGCCAGCGCGGGCCGCAACGGCAGCCCGCGCAGGAAACTGGCCGCGGTGACGGCGGTTCCGCCGCTGAGCGTGAACGGCAACACCCGCTCGGTGAGGCTGTGCAACTGCGCCTGCACGCCCCCGGTGGGCGGCGGCCCGGCCACGGCCAGCGCCCGCCCGGCCTCGGTGCCGGACCCGACCGCGACCACCACGGCCCGCGCCGTACCGTTCACGATGACGCTGCCCTCGAACACCATGCAGGACCGATCTGCCAGTGCCGCACCGGGCGTCGCCGATATCCGCTTCTCCACGGTCACCGATTCACCGGTCAGACCGGATTCGTCGACCTCGAGCCCGTCGGTCTCCAGCAGCCGCGCGTCGGCCGGAACCACCTCGCCGGAGGACAACGCGATGACATCGCCCGGCCGCAGATCCGTTGCGGGCAAACGCTTCTCGGTGTCGTCGGCGATGACCCGCGCTTCGAGTCGTTCCCCGACCAGCAAGCGGTGCAACGACATTCGCGCCCGGCGACGCTGCGCGGCCGATACGACCGCGTTCAATCCGAGCACCGAACCGACCAGCAGCGCGTCGGTGGGCGACCCCAGCAGCGCCGAGGCCACCGCCCCCACCGCCAGCAGCGGCGTCATCGGATCGGCCAGTTCGCGGCGCACGTGCCGGGCGAGATCGATCAGCGTCGCCGCGGGCGCCGCGCACCGGCCCGCGAGCCGCTCGCCCACCGACGCCAACCGCGACGGCGGCGGCGGTGCGAGCCGTTTCGGCGCGGGCAGCCGCGACAGCACCTCGTCGGCCTCGAGCGCGTGCCACGGGACCAGCGGCACCCGGGTCGGCGGCGCCGAACTCGCGGCCCGCCGCCCGCCGATGAATCCGGTGGTCAGCCCGAGGAACGTCGCCGCCCAGATCGGACTCGTCGCCCGCGCGGGCCTGCTCCCCGCGGGCCCGGCCGCGAGCAGCAGACCCGCCAGCGTCGCCGCCGACAGGGTCAGCACCCGCCCCCGCTCGCTGACCTCCCTCGCCCGTCCGGCTGCCGCGATGATCACCCGCGCGCACCCGAGATCCGGGCATACCACATCCGCCTGCCACGGCACGTGCAGCGTCCCGCCGTCCCCGTGCGCGACCATCCCGATCCCGAGATCCGCCGCTCCCAATCCGCGATGCGCTTGGGTGCTGAGCACCGCGACCACATGTCCCTGCCGCTGCATCCGCCGCACGAGCTCCGTCACCGAAACGCCCGCTCGCACGAACTCGTCCGCGCTGCGGCGCAGTTCTCCCGTCCCCTCGTCACCGATGAGCACCACCCGCAACCCGGCCTTCCGCGCCGCCGCCAGCAGGCCCACCGCGTCCGGATGCGGCTCGCGGCCGATGAGCACGCGCCCGACGGTCCGGCCTCGTTCTCGCAGCAGATACCAGCGGGGATCGCCTGGCTCGGGAACGTCACCCGCACAAGGCCTTCCGCATCGTTCGTCGCGGATGTCTATATTCGCGTCATCCTCGTCTCCCGCGACAGCCTCGGTCGGCTGCTGGCCATGCCCCGCCGTCCGCTTCGATTCCGAATATGTTGTGCCCGAGCCACTCCCGGTCGGGCTTGAATGTGTCGTACCCGAGCTGTCCGCCGTCGGCTCCAAAAGGTTTGTGCCCGAGACATCCCCGCTCTCCACCGAAAGAATGGTGCCCGAGTCATCTCCGGTCGGCGCCGAGTGGGCGGACTCGTGTTCTTCGGTCTCCTCCAAACTCACTGGGGGAGTGCCGTTCCCGGTTGACCCCAACCGCATCGCGGTCGTGTCACCGGCAGCGCGGCTCGCCGCGATCGCATCGCCGTCCCGCTCCGTCTCCGAATGGATCTCCTCGGACGAGGTCGCACGCGTCGGTTCATCGGAGTCGAAACCCTTTGCTACCGAACGGTTCTCATCGATCCCTCCGTGCTCGTCCTCGTGCGGCACATCCTCGGGAACCAATTCCAGATCGGCCCGCCGACGCCCCCGCGGCGGCGGAATCGGCAACTCGTGGCCATTGCGCCACAACAGCCGCTGGGTCGCGCTCCAGACCTGCTCGGTCGGCCAGTCGTCGGTCGCGCTGTCGGCGGCGAGGACGACCGACCGTTCCCCGCGAACGGCGTGCCGGTCGACGACAATGGCCGAAACCCGATCCAGCCGCCGCCACAGCAACGGATCGATGGTCAGCACGCCGCGCGCGGACATGGCGGTCGCCAAGGTTCCGGCGAACACCTCCCGCCCCGCGCGGGCCGCCTTCGGCACACCGGCGGCCACCGCGTCGGCGGCGTCGCGCACGCCGCGACCACCGGTGAGCGTCGCCGCGGAGACCAGGGTGGAGGCCGAGCTGACCTCGTCGGCGCTGCGTTCGACGGGTCCGCGCGGCAGCGGCACGGGACGCGGTCCGGGCGTGCGGCATTCGGGCACGCCGGGCTGCTCGGGATCGGCGAGCCGGTCGTCCCAGCGTCGCCACTGCGCGTACCGCGCCCCCGCCTCGACCAAGCGCACCGACCGCTGCACGGCATCGGCGAGCAGGCTCGTCACCTGCGAATCCATCGCCTGGCTCAATGCGTTCCCGACCGTGATCACGGTATCGGTGCGATGCCGCCCCAACTGCGCCTCCAGCAGACCCCGCACCCGGGGCTGCCCGTCGACGAATCCGACCGTCGCGCGCAGCACATTCGCGGGCGGCGGCAACGGCAGCGTTCGCCCCGCCAGCGCCGCCCCGAGCCCGATCACATCCCCCGCGAGCTGCAACGCCGAGTTCAGCACCGGTTCGACATCCGCCGGATGCTCCACCGTCCGACTCCACGGCAGCTCCGCGGTCCCGGCCACCTCCTCGATCTTCTCCAGCAGCGTCTCCAGCCGCCCGGGCGAGAGCGCCTCGCCGGCCACCGTCACATGCCCGGTCGCCGCATTGACCCGAACCCACTCCACCCCTGGTTCCGCCCCGAGCCGCCCCCGCAACGCACCCCCGACCTCCCCGCCGTCCGCCCCCCGCAATCCCCGCACCTCGGCATGAATCCTATTGCCCCGCACACTGATCCGCCGCTGCCGCCGCAACCGCCGCGGATCGAACAACGCCCCGATCTCCCGCCCGACCCCCTCACCCAACTCCCCGACAACCTCCCCAACCCCAGCATCCAGCACCCACCCCACAGGTCTGCGCACAAACCCGGCCGCCGGGTCCAACACCCGCGCCGCCCTCGCCGCCGACTCCCGCGCGAAGCCAGCAGCGGGATCGAGAACCCGCGCCACCGCCGCCCCGGGATCGCGCACCAGCTCAGCGGCAGGGTCCAGCACTCGCCCTGCCACGATCGCCGGGGTACGCATGAGTTCGGCGGCGGGGTCCAATACTCGCGCTGCCGTCATCGCGGGTCCGCGCATGAGTTCGACGGCAGGGTCCAGCACCCGCGCTGCCGTCATCGCGGGGTTGCGTACGAGATCGGCGGCAGGGTCCAGAACCCGCGCTGCCATCGAAGCGGGGTTGCGCATGAGTTCGGCTGCAGGGTCCAGCACCCGCGACGCCATCGCCGCCGGGTTGCGCATCAATTCGGCGGCAGGGTCCAGCACCCGCGACGCCGCTGCCGCCGGATCACGTATGAATTCGGCGGCGGGATCCCACACCCTCGACACCAACTCCGCGGGTCTGCGGGCCAATTCGAAGCCGACGGCCATCGGGATACGGACAGGGGCGGTGACGATCGATCGGAGCGCTGCGATCATGGCGTGCTGCGGGCGGGTCGACGCGAACGGTTGGCCGGGCCGGACTGCTTGCGGGAACTCGACTTCCGCTTGCCCTCGACGGCCACCGGCTTCTCCGTCTCGGACGCCGAAACCTCTTGCGGCGGTTCATGTTTGCCGCGTCGCGCGAGATAGGCGATACCCGCCACCCCACCGGCCGCGGCCGCGATCGGCCATTCGACGAGTCCGGCCACGCCCGCGGCGGCGACCCCGAGCGCGGTGGCCGTCGGCGCGTCGATCCCGTTCCGGGCGCCCGAGACGGCCCCGGCGATCATGCCGCGCGCGGCCCCGGTGGTCGCGCCCACCGCGGCGCCGCCGACCGCGCCGGCCGCCTGCGCGGTGGCGGAGGCCGTGGAACCCAACGCTTTCGCAGTGCTCGATGCAATGCTCATGATTTCCCCGTCCTCTGGATTTTTGCGATGTGCACGGCGTGCCCGCCCGTGCGCCCGGCAAACATGCGCGACACCGGGGCGAATCGCTTCCGGACGGAACGGGCTCAGCCGCTGACGTCGCGGGCCAGCCGGAACGGCCCGCGTTCCCAGCGCCAGCCGTGCCGCACGACCATCGCGCTCAGGTCCACCACGTCGATACCGGTCTCCTCGACGAACCGCGCGAACTCACCCCACCCCATCGGCCCCCGCGCCAGCCGGTTGCGCAGCGCGTTCTCGTGCCGGGCGTCGACCTCGTGCCGCGCCAGATCGTCCGCCCCCATCCGGCTCCCGGTGAACACCAGCCAGCCCCAGCCGCGTTCGTGCGCCCACGCCCGCGACGCGGCCAGCTTCATCCGATTCCCGTAGACGGCCAACCGCCCCAACGGCACCACGTCCATCGACACGATCCGCCCGTCGGTCAGCCGCGCCGCGACGGTCGGATGATGCGTGCGCCGCGCCCCGTCCAGCCGGTACTCCACCGCCCCGGGCCGCTCCACGAACGTCTCGACCTGCTCCCCCTGATCGAGCACCCGCAGCAGGCGCGCCTCGAGCGCGGTGTCGAAGCTCGCCTCCCGCCCGAGCTTCTCGGTGAACATGGAACCCCGCGCGTCATCGGCCGCGTCGAGCGTGTCCAGCGGCGTCGACGGCAGGGCCACCGGAGTCCCCGACCCCCACACGGCCCGCCGCAACAGCGGCGTCGCCAGCCCGGCCGCCGGATCGGCCTGCCGCGGTTCGGTCGGATGCCAGCGCCCCCGCTGCTGCCACCCGGCGATCCGCTGGAACACGAACCCCGCGATCCGCTTCGAGTCCAACAGCCCGTGCCCCGCGAGCCGCAACTTCAGATACGCCAGATCCTGCGCCGCGATATCGGCGTCGGTCGCATACGTCTCGGCGAGCAGGGTCCGCACCAACCGTTCGTCACCCCAGCCGACCGGATATCGTTCCGCGAACACCGCGGTGCTCGGCACCCCCGTCGCCTGCACCCGCCGGATCAGCTGCCCGATCGCCCGCGTGTAGATCTGCCGCACCCGATCCCGCGACAACTCGTACCGAATGCCCAGCAGCGTGAGCGTCTCGGGCCGCTCCCCGTCGAGCCCGAGCCGCAACGGAATCAACTCCCCGTCCCGCGCCCGCTCCGCCGCCTGATCGGCCACCATGGCGGTGATCGTCTCGTCGATCTCCTCCAGCTGGAACGACAGCCCCTCGCGCACGTCGTCGAGCAGCCCGTCGCCGCCCGCGTCCACCCGGCTCGTCGCCACACCTACCCCTTACACCAGCTTTCGCACGTTCATTCGAAAGGGTATGCGCTCGGGGCGGTTTCGGTGGTCAAGCGGGGGCGTGTCCGGTTCTTCGGCCCGCCGATCCCACGCGGCCACGACCCGCACCCCCGGTGATCACCAGCGCTCACCGGCCCGCGTTCGGTGATCCGCCCGCCTCGGCGACGACCCCGACCCGCGTGATCACCAGCGCCACGAGCCACGCCGCGGCCGCCGCGAGCGCGAGGGTGTGCAGTGCGGGAACGAAACCACTCGCGTGCGGGGAACCGGCGAACGCGCCGAAGATCGCGACTCCGGTCGCGGTACCGATCTGGCGCGAGGTATTCGACACTCCCGTAGCCAACCCGGACCGGGCCGGGGGAGTTGCCCGTACCACGGCCGCCACCACGGCCGTGGTCATCAAACCCGCCCCGCACCCGAGCAACGCGAAACCGCCGAGCAGCCAACCGGACCCACCGTGCCGACCCACCCCGATCAACAGCAGCGACCCCACCGCGGCCAGCGCGCACCCGAGACTCACCGCGGTCCGCGGCCCACGCGCGGCGGTCAACCGCCCCGACACCGGAGCCAGCACCACCAGCGGAATCGCCATGGGCAACACCATGACTCCCGCCGCCAGCGGCGAAAAGCCCAGCACGTCTTGCAGATACAGCATCCCGACGAACAACGTCCCGTTGAACAGCCCGTTCATCAGCACGGCAACCACATTCGGACTCAGAAATGCCTTGCGCCGCAACAGATCCAACGGCAGGATCGGATGCTCGGCCACCCGCGCCGACCACAGCGCCGCGCCGAATCCCAGCACGGCCACCGCCGCCGCGACCACCACGGTCGCGCCGCCCGCCCGATGTCCCGCCGCGATCACGGTGAACACCGCCCCGCTCAACCCGGCCACGAATCCGGCGGCCCCCACCACGTCGAGCCGCCCGGCCTTGTTCCCCGGTCGATTCGGCACCACGAGCAACGTCCCCGCGATCGCGAGAATCGTCAGCGGCACATTGATCCAGAACACCGGCCGCCACCCGAACCGATCGACGAGCAGCCCGCCGAGCAACGGTCCCGCCGGGAGCGCCAGCGAGGACACCGCCGCCCACGTGCCCAGCGCCTTCGCCTGCTCTCCGCGTTCGGGATACACGTCGACGATCACGGCCATCGTGCTCGGCAGCAGCAGCGCCCCGCCGATGCCCTGCACCACGCGCGCGGCGATCAGCACCCCGATGCTCGGCGCGAGCGCGCATCCCAGCGAGGTCAGTCCGAACACCGCGAATCCCGCCAGCAGCACCCGCCGATGCCCGATTCGATCGCCGACGGTCCCGCCCGCGATCAGCAGTCCCGCGATGGCGACGACATAGCCGTCGACCACCCACTGCTGCATCGCCACCTCGGTGTGCAGCCCGCTCCCGATCGCGGGTAAGGCCACGTTCACGATGGTCACGTCCAGCAGGACGAGGAACATCCCGGCGCAGAGTACGGCCAGGGTACGGCCCCGGTGCGGGTTCTCGATCGTCGTCTTGTCGAGGGTCGAAGCACTCATATCCGTAGTGTTGCCCGCGAATCCTTCGGCTCTCGCCGAACCATGCGCGGACACTTCGGTACGGACCGAAGTGTGTCCGCGCCACACTGGAGACATGACCGACAACCGCCCCCTGCACGGCTACACCGATATCGCGGCGGTCGGCGCCCTGCTGGCCGACGCCACCCGCGCCCGCGTCCTGGCCGCGCTGGCCGACGGGCGTTCCCTCCCCGCGTCGGTGCTGGCCGCGGAATCGGGTGTCGCCGCCTCGACCGCCAGCGAACATCTCGCACGCCTGGTCGAGGGCGGCCTGCTCATCGTCGAACGCTCCGGCCGCCACCGCTACTACCGCCTGGCCAACCCCCAGGTGGCCGCCGCCATCGAGGCATTGGCCGTATTGGCCCCCGACCGCCCCGTCCGCTCGTTGCGCGAATCCACCCGCGCCGCCGCCATGCGCCGCGCCCGTAGCTGCTACGACCACCTCGCGGGCCAGCTCGGCGTCGCGGTCACCGAGGCCCTCCTGAGCCGCGAGGCCCTGATCCGCACCGACGGCGGCTCGGGAACCGAACGCGCACAAGGCGATCCGCTCTCGTCCCAACTCCAGGAGCACCCCTACGAACTCGGCCCGCACGCCGAACCCGTCTTCACCGATCTCGGCGTCGACCTGAATTCCGTTCGCCGCCAACGCCGCCCACTGCTGAAGTTCTGCCTGGACTGGAGCGAACAACGCCATCATCTCAGCGGCGCGCTCGGCGCCGCGGTGCTGACCCGCATGGAATCGGCGGGATGGGTTCGGCGACACGGGAAACGGCGGACGCTCGGCGTCACGGACGAGGGCGCCCGAGCGCTGGAGAGACTGCTCGGCGTGGACGTCGCGGCCTGACAGAGCCGCTTCGGATCAACCTCGGCCACCCGCTTCACCACTTCCGGCCCTGAGCGGACCGCCCGGTACTATGCTGCCTATTTGCCGGTCGTGTCCGTTTCGCCGAAGGAGCGACGAGAAGTAGGTGACCATGCTCCCGCGATACCCCCCGATGCTGGCCGCCCCCGGCCCGATACCCAGCGACGAACAGCACTGGGCCTTCGAGATGAGATTCGACGGCATCCGTGCCGTCGCCCACGTCGCCGACACGTTGCTGCTGCTGTCCCGCACCGGCAACAACATCACCTCGGCATGGCCCGAACTCGCCACCCTCGCACCCGCGGACCCACCGTATGTGGTCGACGGTGAGATAGTCGCCTTCGTCGACGGCGTCCCCGCCGCGGCCCCCATCCAGTCCCGCATGCACCAGCGCGACCCCGACGAGATCGCCGCCCTCGCCGCCACCGCCCCCGCCGTCTTCGTGGCCTTCGACCTCCTCCACCTCGGCGACCGCACCCTCATCGACCTCCCCTACGACCACCGCCGCGAACTCCTGGAACAACTCGCCCCCGACACCCCGCACTGGCAGATCTCGCCCCGCCTCACCGGCCCCGCCGCCGAGCTCCTGGCCCACTCCCGAGAGCTGAACCTGAAGGGCCTCATAGCCAAACGCCTCGACGCCCCCTACCTCCCCGGCCGCCGCACCCCCCTATGGACCAAGATCGAAAACCTGCACACCGAACCCGTCGTCATAGTCGGCTGGCGCCCCGGCCCCCGAGCGGGCCGAATCGGCGCCCTCCTCGTCGCCACCCCCACCCCCGACGGCCGCCTGATCCGTATCGGAACCGTAGAAACCGGCTTCACCCGCACGGCCCTCACCGACCTACACATGAGACTGGTTGCGCTGCAACAGGAAACACCGGCGGTGGTCAATCCCGGCGACGCCGACGACGTGGTCTGGGTCGCCCCCCACCTGACAGCCGAAGTGGCCTTCACCGACTGGACCCCCGACGGCATGATGCGCGACCCGTCCTGGCGCGGCCTCCGCCCCGACGCACACCTCGACCGGCCACGCCGCTGACCCCCGAACACAAGAAAGCCCCGGTCGAAACCGGGGCTACCCTGCCGAACATGGTGCGCGATACTGGGATTGAACCAGTGACCTCTTCCGTGTCAGGGAAGCGCTCTCCCGCTGAGCTAATCGCGCCTGTCGCCTACTAGAGGCGGCGACGGGAATCGAACCCGTGTGCACGGCTTTGCAGGCCGTTGCCTCACCACTCGGCCACACCGCCAACCAGGCCGGTTGGCCTCGAGCGGATGACGGGATTCGAACCCGCGACCCTCACCTTGGCAAGGTGATGCGCTACCAACTGCGCTACATCCGCATTTCGCCCCCGGCCGCGCTCTCGCGCCCTTCCGGCTGCGAGAGAGAACATTAGCCCACGATCCACACACCCAACAAATCGCCTGGTAGAAGGCCCAAAATCCGAATAACACCCCTGTAGTTCCCCTGCTCACCCCCACCCCTCCCCACCAACCGCCGGCTCCCCAAGCCGCCGCACCCGCCCCCGACCGGAAACCCCCAGCTCAACCCCCGATTTGGTGTGACAAGGGTGAACCGTGTTAAGGTTCCATCTCGTTCGGAACGGACCCCATCCGGCCCCGGACCCCACGGTTTCAGGTCTCATAGCTCAGTGGGAGAGCGCTCGCCTCACACGCGAGAGGTCGCTGGTTCGAACCCAGCTGGGACCACCATGATCGCCTTGTTGGAACCGGCGACCGCTCGCGCGGTCGGCGGTTTTTTCCTTTTCTGACCTGCGTTCTTCGTGCTGTGACGGTTTCGCACCGTTGCGTGTAGGTCGGGCGAAGATCGCAGTTTCAGAAGCGCCGGTAGAACATCTCGTTCAGATGGCGGCGGACTTCGGCGCTGGAGTCCTTGTAGAGGGTCTATGGATCGGCGACAAGGTCGAGCGCGTGCCGGAACACCGTTGCGCCGATGGTGAGTTCCTCGAATCCTATGGTGCGACACGCGACCCTCAGATCGTCTGCTTCGGTTGTAGCCCTCACGGCATCGCCATGATCGTGATTCGTACCCGCGCTGTCGGTGCCCGGTGCTCTACTGAACTGAGCATCGAGATTCCTACCCATCAGGACACGCAATGGTTCGAATACATAAGAGATTCGGCCCGGTTCGGATTACGGTCTCCAAGTCGGGCGTCGGCTACAGCGCGGGCGGCGGACCGTTCCGTGTCACAAAGCGCGCCGACGGGCGCGTGCAACGAACTGTGCGGATACCCGGCACAGGCATCTACGACACCACGGTGATCGGCGGTCGACGGTCGCGGTTACCGGTCCGTCCTATGTCGACTCAGTTGCCTCCTCCCTACCCGCCGCTACAGACTTTCGGTCCCGCGACGACGCCCAGACCCGCACGCGCACAACCGCCCCCACCAAAAACCGGGTCTGCCGGCGGTGAGGTGCTGCTGGTGCTGTTGGCAGTCCTGTGTTCGATCGCCGCGGTCGCGGCAGTGGCCCACGGCGTCATCGTCGCGGTGCCGCCGTTGGCGATCGCTGGGGCGATCGCGCTGTGGTTCGCGAAAGTCGTCCACGCACAACGTCATTGATCAACTCAGCGGTTGGCAACTAATTCGCTACGGGGACCGAGAGCTGTCTGATTGACACCATCCCGGCGATTCGATTTCATTACGGTCAGCGAGGTTTGGGGATACGCCGGGCGTGTCCGAGGATCACACACTGGGGAGCACACATGCCGTACACGGCGGAGATCAGCCGTACCAATCCGACCTGCTTCATCTTTCTTGTCGATCAGTCGACCTCCATGGGTGATCTGATCGGTGGTGAACTCCCGCAGAAGAAGGCTGATGTCGTAGCCGACGCGATCAACCGACTTTTGACGGAACTGGCTGTCAAATGCGCCAAGGAGGAAGGGGTACGGGACTACTTCCACGTCGCCGTGATCGGTTACGGTGCGACGGTCGGGTCGGCTTTCTCGGGTGCGCTCACCGGCCGCGACCTGGTGCCTCTGAGCGAGGTTGCCGACAACCCGGCACGTGTGGAGGAGCGGTCGAAGAAGATCCCGGACGGCGCGGGCGGACTGGTCGAGTCCACGGTGCAATTCCCTGTGTGGATGGACCCGATCATTGGCGGCGCCACACCCATGAATCGAGCGCTCCGATACGCGGAAACTCTGGTACGAGGCTGGATTGCGCAACACCCAGGTGGTTTCCCGCCCATCGTCATCAATCTCACCGATGGTGAATCGACCGACGGCATCCCCACCGAAGCCGCCACCGCTATCACCTCGCAAGCGACGGCTGACGGTGCCGTCCTCCTGTTCAACCTGCATGTCTCTGCCGCAGGCGGCTCACCAGTGACCTTTCCCAACTCCGAGGTCGGCCTGCCCGACGCCTACGCACAAACCCTGTTCGCGATGTCCAGTGTGCTGCCCAGCCACATGCGATCCTACGCTGCGGCACAGGGGCACCAGATCAGCGATACCACAAGGGGATTCGTCTATAACGCGGATATCACCTCGGTCGTCCAATTCCTGGACATCGGGACCCGCGCGACCGAACTGCGGTGAGGACGTCAGGCCTGTACGTCACCCATCTGGTCGTACCCAAGCGCGGCTTCACCGCGACCGAGTGCGAAGACGCGGTGTGCGTACTACCGCAGATACCCTTCGACGTCCTCACCTCCAGTCCGGTTGCCGTGAGTGTGTGCGATGGAGCGACCGAGAGTGTGCTGTCGAAGGATTGGGCCGCGCTGCTCGCCGCCGCGTCGGCAACGAGGGCACTGTCCGATCCGAAGTTTTTCGGAACCGGCGCGGCGTTCGAGGACTTTGCCGCCGAGGTGGTGGCCCGCTGGGATCCGTGGCTGGCCGAGTACTCGGCCGACCGGGCCGCAGCAGGCCGTCCACTGGCGTGGTATGAACAGTCGAAACTAGCTGGCAGCACGTTCGCGACCATGCTCTGTGTGCTGGTCACGCCGGACCGTGGCACCGGATGGCGCTGGCAGGCCGCCGCTTTGGGCGACAGCTGCGTGTTCCACATCCGTGATGAACTGCCGCTCAGCGCGTTTCCGGTACAGAGCGCCGAGGAGTTCGGGACGAATCCGAACCTCTTCGGTAGCCGCAACCATGACACCGCGCTGCTGTTGGAGCGCACCGAATTCACCGATGGCATATGTATTCCCGGTGACCGGCTGCTACTGATGTCCGACGCATTGGCGGCATGGTTTCTGGCGGCATCCGATCCCACCGCGGCGCTACGCGAGCTGTTGGAGTTCGGTGGTCCGCATGACTCGAGCCGCTTCTCCGATTGGCTGGACGACCGCCGGGACCGGCAAGAACTGCGAAACGACGATGTCGCCCTGATTCGAATCGACTTCGAGGGGGTGTAGCACCGATGGTCACGACCATACCTCGGGAATTCCCGACCGCCGGTGCCTATCAGGAAGCCCTTCAGCATCCGGGTATCTGCTTCACCGATGCTGAATTGAGAAACTCGGTCCCCGAACTCACCAAACTACGTCAGCCCCGCGCGATCTCCGGCGCCTTCGCCAGCGTCTTCCCCGTGACCCACCAGGCCACCGGAACGCGGTACGCCATCAAGTGTTTCACCCGCTTCATACCCGACCAGCAAGCTCGATACAGCGCGATCAGCGATCAGTTGGCCACACTCTCGGCCACGGACCTGTCCCAGCCGTGGAAGATCGGTTTCCAGTACCTATCCGACGCCATTTTGGTCGGCGGGACGAGATATCCAGTCCTGAAAATGGAGTGGGCGCAGGGCCTGACCCTGTCGGCATGGCTGGACATCCATCACAGCGACCGGTCGAGCGTCGATCGGCTCGCCGAACGATTCGCTGGCCTCATGTGCGACCTCGAAGCGCACAGTATCGCGCACGGTGATCTGCAGCACGGCAACCTCCTGGTCGCTGGGGACTGCACGCTCCGACTACTGGACTACGACGGTATGTACGTACCCGCATTGGCCGGATTAGGCGGAACCGAGCGCGGGCACCGCAACTATCAGTCACCGCATCGGGGAAACGATGACTTCAGCACGGCCCTGGATCGCTTCTCCGCCTGGGTCATTTATGCAGCACTCAAAGCTATCGCCATCGATCCGAGCCTGTGGCGACAGTTACACGAACCACAAGGCGAGTACCTCTTGCTCGCCGAAGACGATTTCACGAATCCCGATTTCTCGCAACGATTTCCGGCACTGCTCACGCACGCCGACCGGGAGATCCGGCAGCTGGCGGATCAGTTGCGCTCGCTTGTTACACAGCCACTGGCCGCCCTGCCCACATTTGCCGATGCCATCGCCGACGCGGTTGCTGCGCCGATCGCGACATCCGCGACCACGACCGCCCAGGGACTGCCGGACTGGATGACCGGGCGGGTGTCGGAGGCGGAATCATCACCGCCGCTAGCCATATCCGCGCCCGCGACCCCACAGCGATTCGCCGGACGCGGGTCGCTGGACGTCGCGACGGCGATCGTGATGGTTCTAGTGATCCTCATTGCCCTGCCCGTCCTCGTTGTCTTCGCTCCTCCGATGGCATTGCTTCCACTGCTGGTAACCGTGGCCATGGTGTGGGCGGCGCGTCGCGCGAGGCCTGAGGTCGTCGAGTCGCGCCGATATCTCAGCGATCTCCGGCATCGGCGTGACGAAGCTGCCGACATCGTCCGGACCGAGGCCGCGGTGCGGGCTGAGCAAGCACAGCTGGACCAGTCCGAGTCTCAGCGACTACAGCAACTCCCTATCCTGCGAAAGAGCTTGCAGGACAGATACACAGCGGAACTCGCGGCAATTGAGCAACACAAACTCCGTGCCCTTGCCGCCATTGACAGAGAACGAAACGATCTCGGACGAAGGCTGCGACAGCGGCTCGACGAGGCCCTGGACTCGGAGCGGACTGCCTTCGTCCAACAGCAGCTGGCGCGGTTCGGGATATCGGATGCGGGTATATCCGGTATCGGTCATCAACTTACGAATAACCTTGCTGCGCAAGGAATTCGAACGGCAGCCGATTTCAACGGCTTCAGTCTGAGTGCGCCCGGTGGTACCTACAATTCGGTAACCGCCTACATTCACACCCTCCGGGGGCCGGTCTACGTCAAGGGCATCGGTGAGATCAAAGCCACCGCGTTGGAGAACTGGCGCAGTGCACATGCAACCAGGATCCGATCGCGATTCTCGCGGACCGAACCGTCCAACGCTGCGGCTATCAGGGCAGACCACCAGCGTGAGATGGGCAGACTGGCCCAGCAGCAGCATATGGTGGAACGAGAAGTCGGGCCGAAACAGGATCAGGCCAAAAAACAATATGAGGCTGAATCGGCGCAGCTCTCGTCCCAGGCCGCCATCGCGACGGCGTCCGCCGCGAACAAGCGGCAGGAATTCGCCCGACGTTTACTGGCATTGCAGAACGCCCCGGCCGAACTCGCCGCACTCGATCAACGGATCGCGGAGGCGAAAGGCCATCGCAAGCACCTGTCCCACCTCAGCTACGTGCGCTTCGCCCTGAGCGGCCACTAGCAATCAGAAAGGCTGCGGCACAACGGTTTCTCACGCCGATCTCGATTGGCGGCAATCGAGAGCCAGGACCACTTCCCCTCACTGCCCGTTCAGGGACCATCGGGTTCTCTCCTCCTCGGCCGCCGTCTTGTCCACCCGTTCCAAAGGATGCGCCTCCCGCGACCGCACCGTCGCCGTAGTCGGCCAGTACCGCGTCCCCATCGTCTCGGAACTCACCACGGCCGAACGCTCCCCACCCCCCTTCTCGAGCTCCACAACCCCCCGCTCGATAGGCGTCAACCCAACGGCCACCAACAGCAAAATCGTCACCCCACCGATGATCGTCACCAACGGCCCGAACAACTGCAACGCATCGGCCCCCATCGGAACCTTGTGCTCCCCATTGTCATGCGCGTGCATCGAAGCCATCCCCGTGTAATGCATCCCCGAAACCGCAACCGCCATAACCGAAGCCGCGAGCAACGTCGCGAGAATCCCATCGATCCGCAATGTGAACCACAGCGCGGCGGTAGCCGCCACAACGGCGATGAGCACCGAAACCGCAACCAGCACTGGGTCATACGAGACCGAGGCCGTGGATTTCATTGCGGCCATGCCCATGTAGTGCATGGCCGCCACCCCCAGCCCGGTGATCACACCTCCCGCGAGCATCGCCGCCAGCGACGGCCGCGGCCGAGCCACCACCCGTAGCCCGATCCACACGACCACGATCGCCACCACGGCACTGAGAGTGGTGAGCACCACGTCGTACCGAATGGGCGCGTTCTGGATCGAGAACCCGAGCATGGCGACGAAGTGCATCACCCAGATCCCGGTCCCGCCGATGGCCACGGCCGCCGAGGCGAGCCAGGCCGACCGCCCCGTCGGACTCACCCGCCCCCGCGCCGCGCACTGCAAGCCAAGCAAACATCCGGTAAACGACATCACATAGGAAATGCCGGGAGTCAACCACCCGTAACTGAAGTGGTGAACGTCGAGAATCATGACAGACCCCCACCGCAGATCGCGGCCTCGAAACCAAAGAAAGCAATTATCACCGGGGAGATTACGCCAAACGGCACGAATAAGAAGACGGCGCTTCCTGGCTAAACTATGATCTGCATCACAAAAATGTCGTTATAGCAAAGGTCTATCCGACTGTCTGCGGACAATCCTCAGCAAATACCTGCTGCACGACATCGGCCTGCACGGCGTTCCGACCCCAATCACTGACAAGTCGGGACTCTCACGGTCCCTGAACATGAACGCCTCCACCTGAACTCGTATTACGCTGAACGCGTGCTGGCCCGCCCGGCGCCCGCTCAGGTCGCCGCTCTGGCCTACAGCGCCTGGACGGCTTCCGCACCCACCGCGGACTACCGCATCCGCCATATCGGTCCCGTCCGCAGTCTGGCCGCGGCCGACGCCTCCGGCGCGATGTCCGACCCCGCCCCTGCCGGCCTGCGCCGTCTCGCCATCGCCAAGACCATGCGGCGATCTCTCGAACCCGAGGTCTGCGCGGGATAACGTCTCCGGGCGGTATGAGGATGACGGCCGAACACCCTCGTCCCGATTCTCGACTGCGGCGTGAACTCGAACATGACCATGCCCCCGATAACCCGCGCAGCTATTGCTTGCTCAACTTGAACGGACCGATCAGTCGTATTTGTTGCGTTGCCCAAAGCGGTTGCTCGGCCCTCCAACGACCCGCCCCGTCCGGACACGAAACATGTTGTCGGTACCCGCCGATAGCATGCTCGAAAGTCGTCATGTCGATACCAGGCATCGGCCCGGTGTGGCGACCGTAGGGGGTGATGTGGTGACAAGATCAAATGTCCGGCGGACGACCGACTTCCGGGCACGATGGCAGACTTTGCAATTGCTGGGCCCGGTATTCGAGTTGGTCAACCGAGGGGGACCACGCGCCGAATTCGATCATCGTGGCTACGATTTGGCTCAGTTGGCGCTCCGGCTCATCGACTACGTCGTACTGAACCAGGCCAGCCTGGAAGGCGCGGTGACCCCGAATGCGGCGGTCGACCACCTCACCCAATGGGCGAGACGTATGTTTCCCGACGACCCGGATCGTCCCTGGGCGAAGGTCGCACGTCTGGTCCTCACCACGGTGTTGAATGATGGCCGCCCGCACGAGGCCACCTGGGTGGAAGCGGAAACCGAACACGAGGTGATGCACACCGAACAGTTTCGTTTCCGACTTCTGCGGCTCGTGGACAACGAGGTGGGTCCCTGTATCACTGCGACCGATGAGGCTATTGTCCTGTATCTGCGTGCGCTCGAAACCGATCTCGCAGATCAAGCACTTGCCCTCAAACTCATGGTCGAGATCCAGATGAACGCCGGTGAATTCGAGAAGGCGCTCGAATCCGCGCGGCAGGCGACGCGAACCGCTCAGGGCCTGTCCGCCAGTTTGCGGGAAAAGCTGGCCGACACGAAACGCGATGTCTCCGCAGTGGATTGGCATGGTGAAATGCCGAGCTGGCTCACCGACGTCGTCGGCCGAGTCGCGCAACAACTCGACCGCGACCATCAACTGCGTGAACTCGCCGCGCGCTCGGCCGCGGACGCGGCAGCCGCCGACGCGTGTCGACGGATCGATGCGGAAGTCCAGCGTGGGCAGGATGTCTGGATCCGACTGGAAAGGTACCTGCAACAAGCTATCCCGATCTTTCTGGAAGCCCAGGAGGTGCAGCGGTTTCATCCGCGAGGATTGGCCGCGGCGATCGATCTGTCACGCGACGTGCTCGACCCGGTCATCCGCTCGGAGGATGTCCTTACGGGCGTGGTGGATCGGATGATCGTCGGCATAGCCCCGCCGGTCCGGCCCGCGCTCTGGGGGCTGGCCGATATGTGCGATCTGTTGTTGCGAGCGCCGACGGTATACGACCGGCGTCCTCCCGAAGTCGACGAGCCTGGCGAACTCGGTGTGGTGGCGGGCGATTCCATTCCGATCGACGTCGCATCGGTCGCGGCCGAGATACTGGCTCACGCCGTCGATCGGCCGGTGCGGCTGTCGGAGCTCTTGGCCCTCGCCCGGGCGCGAGCGGCCGAGGTCGAGGATCCGGCACGACTTCTCGATGTGGTCTGGGGTGCCGCGTTGTGGATCTTCGTTGTCGATGCGGATGCCACCCCGGACGAGCGACCCACCAGTACGAATTTGGCCGCGGCTGTCGCGTCGCTCGTCGCGACGACGGATGGACGCGAACTGCGCGATGAACGGTTCGCCGGAGCGGACGTACTCCTGGCCAGTTCAATCGCTCTCGATCAGATCGACCTGAATACGAATGGACCGCAATGACTTCCACCGATATCTCCGATGCCGCTCGCCTGTTGCGCTTCGCCTTCGGGCCGAAGGACCGGCCGACCCCTGGAAGTCCGTATCGAGCCCTGCTCGACCGTTACCGCACCGACATCGGGTTCGCCGAAATCGTCAGGAGGATCGCCGACGGGCTCGGCATCGATATCCACGCCGCGACGCAGCTCGGCTTGTTGATCTCGGGACGCCCCGAAGGTCCGTTCGCCGTCACCCTGGACAACTGCGGCCTGCCCATTCGGTCCGGCGAGGGCCGCTTGCAGGATCGACGCTGTTTCGGCCTGATCCTGGTCGCGCTGGCGGCTTTCGCCTATCCCAACGGCGAAGCATTGGCCGACACCGACAATCGAACCGTTCGACGGGCCGAGTTCGAACGGTTTCTGGAACGGCGTCTCACCCTGCTCGCCGATCGCGACGAATCCACAGACGAAGCGGAACAACAGCTGGGCGAGGCGGCCACGGTGTGGCTGGACCTACCGGAGGTGCTGCCCGCGCAACGCGGCGGGCTTCGAAGGGATTGCCGCCGTTGGTATGTGAACCAGACCCTGACATTTCTGGTGGAGAACGGCCGGGCGCGTCGGGAGCCGGAACTCGATGACGAATCTGGGCAGGCCTACGTACTCAACGACCGTTTCCGCATGGGGCTCGCCGAGATGTCGGGTGCGCTCATGCCCGAAGCATGGGCCGGCACCGGCGAATCGGAGCGTGCCTGATGTTTCGGCTGCGCAGATTGTATTTCGATTCCATCGGCGTCGCCGAGAATCGGTTCGCGGACCTGATGGTGGACCTCACCGATCGTTCCGGAGAGCCCACCGACGCGATCGTCTGGCTGCGCAACGGCGCGGGAAAGACCACCATGCTGTCGCTGCTGCTCGCGCTCGTGCTGCCGGACCGACGCGATTTCCTGGCGACCCGGACCAAGAAGCGCACGCTGGAAGACCTTGTACTACCGGGAGATACAGCGCATGTCGCCGCCGAATGGATGAGCCCGGACGGTCAGCTCCTGCTGACCGGGGCGGTGTACGAATGGGATGGCCGTGCTCGTCCGGCGGATTACAACGGACGCGGTAAGGACCGGTTGCACCGCAACTGGTGGTGCGTGCATCCGGATCCCGATGTGGAAGGTTCCACTCTCGACGACCTGCCCTTCACCTTGCGCAGCGGCGGTCGTTACGATCGCGAGCGCTTCGCCGGGCATGTTCGGAGCCTCGCCGGTGTCGGCGTCAACGCTGCAGTCGCGGATCGGAGCATTGCCGAATGGCATGCGGCCCTTCGCGAACGGCGTTTCGATCCCGACCTCTTCCGGTACTTCACCGAGGTCAATGCCGCAGAGGGCGGTATGGACGGCCTCTTCGCCGACATCGACTCGCCAGGACGGTTCGTTCGCTATCTGCTGCGATTCGTAGGTGACAAGCAACGTGTGGAACCGGTGCGTGATCTTCTCTCGGATACCGCGGTGGAGATCGCGAAGCGTCCGATCTACTCCGCGCAACGCCGGTTCTGCGCCGAAGCGGGTCCTCTCGTCGTCCTGCTCGGCGACGCACACATTCAGATGCGGGCAGCGATCGAGGAGCGCGATCACGTGTTCACCCGTGCTGCCGGATTGAAACGCGCACTGCACGACGCCGAACATCGGGTGCAGGAAGAAGGTCGACTGGCTGCCGAGCGGGTGACTGATCTGGAAGGCCAGATCGGCGTCGTGCGGACGAAAATCGACCAGATGAGACGTCGTCGTGACGAATACGCCTACCTCGCTGCGGAATTCGAGGTAGCCGAGTTGCGAACGGCGGCCGACGAATCGAAGCGACGCGCGAAGACGGCGGAATTCGAGGCGCGGGCATGGCGAGCCGCAGAGCACTATGTCGTCCTGCGCGAACGTCGAGCGCAACTGGATGCGCGCAGGGCGGCCTTCGAGCAGGCAGCCGAGCAGGTTCGCCCGCTGGTCGAACAGTGTGACGATGCGAAGGCCAGGCTGGCGTCCGCGATCGGCGCCGAAATCGAGAAGATCACCGCGGCCATGGAGGAGGGGGCGGCGGTGAAAGCGAGGTGGGATGCCGCCGAGGAAGAGGCGGCGGACGCGTGGCGCGCGGCGACCCAGCGCATCACCGACTTGACCAGTGAAATCGACGGTATTCGGACTCAACTGGCCGCATTCGACAAGGACAGACAGCGCCTGGTGGTCGAGGGGGTGATCGAGAGCGAGGAGAGACTGATCGATGCCGAGGACCGGCTGCGGGAGACACTCCGAGCGAACGAATCGGCCCTGGAGCGTTTGCGAGCCGACGAGGATCGCGTCGAACGCGACACAGCGACCGCGAAGCAGAAACTGGAGCGGGCGCGGAAACGAGTCGCGGATGCGCTGGCGGAGCACCGGCGGCTGACCGACGAGTTGAGCAAGTTGACGCGGCGGGCGACCGAACTCGGTGACAACGCGCGCCTGCGCGCTCTCCTGCAGACCGACGAGGTCGCGTTGGAGCTTGTCGCCACCGACGCGATCACGGCCTTGTCGCAGGCGATCGCAGCAGGGGAGCGCGTACTTACCGGACTGCGCGAAGAATCGGCACGGGGAGAGCGGTCGATCGGTTCGCTGAACGACATCAAACTCCTACCGCCGCGGCTGGCGGTCGAGAAGGCACTCGAACGCTTGCAGGAAGCGGGGATCACCGCTGTTTCCGGGTGGCGTTACCTGGCCGAGCATGTTTCCGTCGCCGAGCATGACCGCTGCATGGCGGAACTGCCCGAGGTGGTCGACGGCGTGATCGTCTACGGGAGCGAAGACGACGTCACCCGTGCCGCCCGAACTGTGGGCGCGGTCGACGAGTTGGTCGTGGTCTCCGCGGCGACCGTCTTCAACGATCGCCGCGCTGCGCGGGTTGTGCTGTTACCGCCTGCGGCGCAACACGATCCCGCCGCGGGCACCACCGAACTGAGCAAACGAATTGCCCTGCGGGACAACCTTCTCGCCCACATCGCGGAGGTCACCGCTCAACGCGACCGCGATCTGGCATGGCGATCGGCCATCACCGCATGGCTCGAGGATCTGCCTGCCGATGGTCTCGCCGGACTACGCGAAAGGCTTGGTGCGGTCGACGATCTCGTGGCCGAGTCGGAATCCGAGGAGGCTCACGAATCCGCCGTGCTGACCGAGCTCGACGCGAAGGCCGACGAGGTGCGGTCCGCGATCGCCAACACGCGCGTGGCGGGGGCACGACTCGACGGTCTTCTGCACAGGGTCGAGCGGATGGCCGAGATCGAGCGTGACCAGGTGGAGCCGAGTCGGGTACGGCTTTCGATCATTCCGCGCCAGCTGGATCGCGCGCTCAACGACCAGTCGAATGCGCGGCAGAAACAGCGTGACGCCGCGAACGAGGCGAAGCGGCTCGAGGCCGATCTGCGACGATACTCCGAGAGGTGTTCGGAGTACTCCGGTGAACTGGAAAGCCTTCCGAAGCCCCGTCCACACGGAGACTTGACCGTCGCCACCGCGCGAGCCGCGCTGAGCGTCCTGCAACGGCAGCTCGATCAGAACTTTCCCGAAGCCACGCTTCGGGAGCTGATGCAGCAAGCGGAGATCGAGGCGAAGGCGGCGGGCAGCGTCTGGAGCGCCAACTCGGATCGGATCAGACCGCGAGCGATCGAACTCGCCCAGAGCTCGGAGGGAACGGATCGCAACTCGCGTGCGGCGGCCACCCGACGCGCCGAGAACGACAGCACGAATGCCAACACCGAACTCGGCGAGGCGAATGCGCGGCTGAAGACGGCGGAAAGCAAGCGCGACAAGGCGCAGACGGCCCGGCGCGGCACCGTCGACGTCGAGTCGCCGGTCGACCGGGACCACGCGGAAGAGCTTGCGGAGGAGGCCACTTCGGAGATGGCCGTTCTGGAAGGTCAGCGCCACCGACTCGACGGCGACAAGCAAATGGAGAGTACGCGGGCCAGGGAAGCGGAAACTCGGGTCGCGATGCTTCGTGATCAGATCGCACTGCTTCCCGACGTGACGATGGCGGGCACGTCGGATCGAGTCCTGCCCGAGGACAGCGCCGAGATACGGACGGCCGTGCGGGCTGCGGCCGACGAGATCCGAGAAGCCGAGCGGGCCGTCGCCGACAAGGAACGCATTCGCAACGATCGAGGCGACAATCTGAGCCGGTGGGCAGGCCGAGCCGAGTTCGCGACCCTGGCCGAGGACGAGCACGGGAGCGCCGTACGCCAACTACGCGACATGTTCCAGGACAAGGCGAGCGCGGATCGTGTCGCGGAGAACGCCACGGAGTTGGCTCGAGATCTCCGTACCCGCGAAGCAGCGATCAGTCAGCAACTGGTGCAGGTGGAGCTGCACAAGAACAACGTCGTCACGCGGATGGTCGACCTGGTCGACGACGCTCTCGGTGTGATCGCCAGGGCATCGACGCTGTCCGAACTTCCGGACGGGATCGGAGCGTGGTCGCACAAGCGATTCCTGACGGTGGAGGCTCGCTCTCGGCCGAGTCGAGATCAGATCGGGTTGCGTGTGGGTGAGCTGGTCGATGCCATGGTGGGCGCTCGCCGCATCGAGACCGACCCTGCGGAACTGCTGTGGCGAGCGACGGAAGTCGCTGTCCCGGAAGGGTTTCGAGCCACGGTTCTGAAGCCGGCGCCCGATCAACCCACCAGTCGCATCCCCGTCGAGGAGATGCGGAAATGGTCGGGGGGAGAGAACTTGACCGCTTCGCTCGTCCTGTTCTGTGTGCTCGCGAGACTGCGCGCGGAGCGACGCTCGGGAAGCCGATCGAGTGCCACCGGCGGATTGGTGCCCTTGGACAATCCGGTCGGGAAGGCGAACTATCTGCCCTTCCTCGACCTCCAGCGAAAGGTGGCGCGAGCATGCGGGGTGCAGCTCGTCTTCTGGACCGGAATCGGCGATCTCGGTGCGGTGACGACTTTCCCCCGGATCGTCGCGATGCACAAACGCCCGTCGGCCACTCGGGCCGGTCGCGCGTACGTGCGGGTCGATGGGGAGAACAGCCAGGTGTTGGACATGGCTTCGGGAGTACGCGTTGACGACTGAGCCCGCTCTCGCCGCCGCTCTGCTCGCGGAGGTCGAACGTCATGTCACACGGCGCGTGCCCTTGGCGAAACTGCTGGTGGCCGCGGCCTCGGTCGACACGACCGCGGCCGCTTCGGTGGGTTGGCGCGGTCGGGTGAGGGCGGCGATCGAAGATCTGGTCACCGCGGGCCGTGTCGCCCTGCCGAAGACGTCCTACGACCGCACCGCGCATCCACCGCTACCGGCGTATGTCACCAAGATTTCCGAGCCGGTCGCGCCGCCACGAACCATACAGAGCCCGGTATGGCATCAGGAGTTGTCGTGGGCGGCCAAGCTGTGGGACGACAATGCGTTGACGGCAGTGGATCGAGGGCATCTCGTCGCCGTGAACAAGTGGTTGAGGCGCAGGCGAGGACCGGCGGTGCCGATGCGCGAGCGTTCACTGGACATCTTCGACGATGAGAAGACGCTGGACGCCGTCGTATTGGGCCCGCTGTTCGCACCCGAGCGCCTGACCTGGGAGCTTCTTGCTTCCTACCCGTGCTGGCCCCCCGTCGAACAAGTCGTCCTCGGCGACGGCGACTGGTTGATCGTCGAGAACTACACCACCTACCATTCGATCGCGGTGCGGGCTCGCGAGGTAAATTTCCAGGGGCGCATAATCTGGGGTTCGGGTAACCAGGTGGCTACCCGTTTGTCGAAGTTGGCAGATTCTCCTGCACCGCAACGGATTTGGTATTTCGGAGATATCGACGCGGGGGGTTTCCGCGTCGCGTTGTCAGCCGTTCGTCGAGCGGAGCTGCTGGGTCTGCCGCCCCCGTGTTCCTGCCCGCGGCCTGTACCGCATGGCCTTCGAGGGCGGTAAGCCCCGCAGCGACAAGGCGAATTCCCCCAATCAGGACGCACTCGCCTGGATCCAGGGCTGGCTCGGCGGTCGGCTCGGAGACGACATCGCCGAGTTGATCCGGCAGCGGAGCAGAATAGTGCAGGAACATGTAGGGAGAGAGGTGCTTTCGCGAACCGAGCTCGTGGAATGGTTCGATTATTGATCCCTCATTCGAGGATCTCGACCACTCCGGCACGCCAAGCGTTGACAAAGAACCCCCGCCACAGAGTAGGGGTACCCCCAACAGCATCCACCCCACCCCCACGTCCAGCGCTATAGTTCTTGCCCAACAACAACTTTCGCCGAGGGGGAGCACGCCATGCCATCGCCCGCACCCGGCCGCTGGATCGCCCTGGCAGCGATAGCCCTGGCAACCCTCACCATCGGCCTGGACGTCACAGTCCTGACAGTCGCCCTCCCCACCCTCTCCCTCGACCTCCACGCCGGAAACTCAGCCCTGCAATGGTTCAGCGCCGCCTACACCCTCATGCTGGCAGGCGTAATGCTCCCCGCGGGCGTCCTGGGCGACAAGTACGGCCGCAAGCGCCTGCTTCTCGGTGCGCTAGTGCTGTTCGGAATCGCCTCGGCCGCCTGCGCATACGCCGACACCGTCGGCCAGCTCATCGCCGCGCGGGCGGTGCTCGGCCTCGCGGCGGCGATCATGATTCCGCTCTCGATCGCGGTGCTGCCCGCCTTGTTCGCCGATCCCGAGGAGCGCGATAGGGCGATCGCCGTGTGGGTGGCGGCTGCCGCGCTCGGGTTGCCGTTGGGGCCGGTGCTGGGCGGGTTTCTGCTGAACCACTTCTGGTGGGGCTCGGTCTTTTTGATCAATGTCCCGCTGGTCGTCGTCGGCGCGGCGGCGGTGGCGGCCTTCGTGCCCGAGCAGCGCGGTGCGGGGGCGGTGCCGGTCGATTACGTGGGCGCGGTGCTCTCCTCGCTCGGGTTGCTTTCGCTCACTTACGGTTTCATCAAGGCGGGGCAGGACGGGTGGGGTGCGCCGCTCGCGCTGGGGCCGATCGCGGCGGGTGTGGTCGTGCTCGCGGTGTTCGTGCTGTGGGCGCGGCGCGCGGCGCATCCGCTCATCGATCTGGCGCTGTTCCGCAGCCGCGGGTTCTGTGCGGGAAGCCTGTTCATCGCGCTCGGCATGTTCATCCTCTACGGCCTGTTGTTCGTACTCCCGCAGTACTTCCAGGCGGTGTCCGGCGCGGACGCGTTCGGTTCCGGTCTGCGGCTCATCCCGATGATGGCGGGGCTGGTGATCGGCACCCGGGTCGCGGACGGGATCCGGCGGCGGCGCGGGGCGCGGCCGGTGATCGCGCTCGGCTTCGCGATGCTCGCGTGCGCGGCGGGACTCGGCGCGGGAACCTCGGTGGGCACCGCGTACTGGATCATCGGGGTGTGGACGGCGCTCGTGGGCGCGGGCATGGGCTTCGTCATGCCGACCGCGCTGGGAACCGCGGTCGATTCGGTGTCGGCCGAGCGCGCCGGATCGGGATCGGCGGTGATCCAGGCGTACCGGCAGGTGGGCGGGACGATCGGCGCGGCGGTACTGCCCTCGCTGGTCGCCTCGCGGTACCGGATTCGACTGGGGAACTTCGACATTCCGCCGATCCGGGACAATGTGAGCGCGGGCGTGGCCGCCGCGCGGATCCCCGAACTCCTCGCCCTCGTGCGCACCGCCTTCGTCTCCGGCATGGATCTCATGCTGTGGGTCTGCACGGGCGTATGCGTGGCCGCCCTGATCCTGGCGGTGTGGCTGACCCCGCGCCGCCGAAAGCCCTCGGCGACAACGGAATCGGTGGCTCAGGACACCTCGAACTGATCGAAGTCGCCCGCGCGCAGCCGGGCCCACATGATCCGCCGCCGCGATTTCCCGCTGGTGGTCCGTTCGATGGTACCGCGCGCCACCGCGAACACCCGGACCGGCACGTCGGCGCCCGCGCACCGCCGCACGATCGCGCGGACGCGTTCGGCGTCGACCACCGGCCGCTCGACCAACAGCCCGACTTCCGTTGCGCCCCCGTCGTTTCCGGCGACGGCGGCGACCCGATTCGCCCCGAGCGCGCACCCCGCGGCCACCGCCAGTTCGATGTCCTCCGCGAAGATCGTGACCGCCCGCACCTTGATCGCGTCGCCGAGCCGACCGATCGGGTACAGCTCGCCGTCCACGATCACTCCGGCGTCCCCGGTCGTCAACGCCCCGGACTCGTTGCACCGCAACGACATCGGGCCGTGCACCGTCTGATACCCGACGGCCACGCTCGGCGCCCGCACGACGATCTCCGGATTGCCGGTCACCGCAACCCCGTCGAGCGCCCGCCCGCAACTCACCAGCCAGCTCCGCCCGTCGTCGAGCGCCGCGTCCAGCAGATCGACCGGCGCACCGCCCTCGGGCAGGCAACGCACCCGCTCCCCGGGGCGCACCCCGGTCACCGCCAGCGTCGCCTCGGCCAGCCCGTACGCCGGGCACAGGGCCCGCTCGTCGAAACCGAAGGGCCCCAGCCGTTCCACGAGCCCGCGCAGCACCGCGGGATCGATGCGTTCGGCGCCCACGATGAGACACCGCCACCGGCCGAAGTCGCAGCCCGTGAGCGCCGCCGCGGGCACCTTGGCCAGCAGATAGGACAGGGCGAAGTTCGGCGCGGCCGCGATCGTCGCGTCCCCCCGCCCGAAACAGGACAGCCAGCGCAGCGGGTCCTGGATGAAATCCAGCGGGGTCATCGCGTCGACCGGCAACCCCAACACCGTGGGGGCGAGCAGACAACCGATCAACCCCATGTCGTGATACGGCGGCAGCCACGTCGCGACGCGATCCGACGCCCGCGCGTCGAGCCAGCCGCGGATGGCCTCGATATTCGCCGCCAGATTGGCCACGCTCACCCGCACCGCCTTGGGCGTGCCGCTGCTGCCGGAGGTGAATTGCAGCAACCCGATCGAATCCGCCGCGCAGCCGGGCGGGTTCGCCGTCGGACCGTCGGGGTCCACGAACACCGTGTCCGCGACCACCGGCCGCAGCAGGTCCGCCAGGTCCGGTGTGGTCGACACGAGGCCGGGCCGGGCGACCCCGAACAGCGCGGCGGTCCGCTCGACGTAGGCGTCGGCGCGTTGCAGCGGCAGCGGCGGTGGCAGCGGATTCGGCGTCGCACCGGCCAGCAGCGCCCCGAAGAAATCCACCAGGAACTCGTCGACCACCGGCCGCACGATCGACACCACGGTGCCCGGCCCGGCGCCGGCCCCCGCGAACCGCCGCCCGGCCGCCACGACGCGGTCGCGCAGGACCCCGTAGGGGATCTCCCGCCACCCCCGCCCCTCGGCGACGCGCACCCGCGCGGTCGCGGACGGCTCGTCCAACCATGAAAGCAGCTGTCGCACTTCGCATTCCCCCGAACGACCACCAGCGGACGCTTCGATCCTACTCGCGTTCGCAAGATTGTGACAGCACGAAAATATCTGCCCGGCAACGCAACTCGCGCCGAGATCGGCCCGCGCGGGACTAGCATGGGACTCGCCGGTCGCCGCGGCCGGTGGGGAGGTCGGCCGGATGCCTGTCGAACGAACGAGCGCCGCCTCGACCGGCCAGCGCCTGATGTGGCTGCTCGAGCGCTACCGCGGCGCCGACGGCGCGCTCACCGTCTTCAGCGCGTACCGGCTGCGCGGCCCCCTGCGCGTCCCCGACCTCACCGCCGCCGTGCGCGCGCTGACCGAACGCCACGAGGGCCTGCGGACCACGTTCACCGGTGTGGGAGCGGACTTGACACAGCACGTCCACACCCCGGAACCGGTGCCGGACAGCCTGATCCGCGTCGTCGACTGCGCGCCCGGTGAGGTGGCGGGACTGGTCGAGTGGGAGTACCACCGCCGCTTCGAGCTGGCCCGCGAATGGCCGCTGCGCTGCCGGGTCTTCCGCGTCGCGCCCGACGAGCACGTGCTCACCCTCGCCGTGCACCACATCGTCACCGACGGCTGGTCGACCGCCGTGATCGCCGACGACCTGCAAAACTGCTACGCCGTCCGGATCGGCGCCGCCGCAACGCCTTCCGAGCCGCCCACCTGGCAGCTCGCCGACTTCACCGACTGGCAGAACCGGCGGCGCGACGAAGGCGCGCTGACGGCGAAGGTCGCCTGGTGGCAGCGGATGCTGGGCGACGGCCAGCCGGTCCCGCTGCCCCCCGTGCTGGACCACCCGGCCGCGTCGGCGGAACAGGGGATGCTGCGCTACGACATGCCCGCCGCCTTCGCCGCCCTGCTGCGCGACCTCGCCACGCGCGAGCGATCCACTCTCTTCGCGGTGCTCGCCGGCGCGTTCGCGGGTTATCTCGGCGCGCTCACCGGCGCGGAGCGGGTGATCCTGCCCGCGGTGTTCGCCGACCGCTCCAATCTGCGCGTGCGCCGCACCGTCGGCTTCCTGGTGAACATGCTGCTGCTGCCGATCGATGTGGGCGGCAACGACTTTCCGGCCCTGCTGCGCGGCGCCCGCACCGTCGTGTTCGGCGCGATCGCCCGTCAGGAGGTGCCCTACCACCTGGTGCCGATGCCGCGCGGCGCCGCCGCCCGGCGACGGCATCCGGAGCTGCTGTTCGAGTACGGCTCGATCGATGTCGAGTACCTCGACGTCCCCGGTAAGACGCTGACCCTGCCCGGTCTGGCGGTCGAACCGTACGAGGACGTCCCCTTCTCCACCACCCCGTTCGCCGCGGAGTTCCATTTCGGCGATGTGGCCGACGGGCTGGGCGTCAAATGCCTGTATTCGGTGGACCGCACGAACCGGGCCGCGCTGATCGAATTCCTCGACGGCTTCGTCGCCCATGTCGAGGCCGCCGCGCGCGCCGCGTACGGCCCGGCGACCGCCCCGCCCCACTGACGAGAGGATCCGGAATGAACTCGCGGACAACGTCCCTCGACGCCGTGCTCGACGGCCACCGGCGTCATGTGAGCGACGGGATGGGCCGGATGCTGCGCATGCTCGGCGCGCCGATCGAGGCGTCGAGCCTGGGGTGTCACGTGTTCGACGAGCACGGCGAGCGCTACCTGTCCTGCGGCGGCAACGGCGTCTTCCTGCTCGGGCACGGTCATCCGCGCATCCTCAACGCCGTGCTCGACCAGCTCCGCAAACGCTCGCTGGCCACACATCTGCTCGCGGACCCGACGATCGTCGAGGCCGCGGTGACGCTGGCCGAGTACGCACCTGCGGGTCTGGACCACGTCACCTTCACCAATTCCGGCGCCGAGGCCGTGGAGGTCGCGCTGAAACTCGCCCGGGTCTCGGGGCGGCGGCGAATCATCGCCATGGACAACGGTTTTCACGGCAAGACGCTCGGCGCGTTGTCGGTCACCGGCCGCGACCGCTACCGGTCGACGCTCGGCCCCCTGCTGCCCGGGGTGGTGCACGTGCCGTTCGGCGACCTGCCCGCGGTGCGATGGCTGCTCGCCGACGGCGAACCCACCGCCGTGATCGTGGAACCGGTCCAGGCCGAGGGCGGGGTGCGGATCCCGCCGCCGGATTACCTGGCCGGGCTGCGGCGCGCCTGCGACGAGGCCGACGCGTTGCTCATCGTCGACGAGATCCAGACCGGACTCGGCCGCCTCGGTACGCCGTGGGGTTGCTCGGAAGCCGGTGTGACACCGGACATCCTGCTGGCGGGCAAGATCCTCGGCGGCGGCGTGGTGCCCGTGGGGGCGACGATCGCGAGCGCGGAGGCGCACAGCCCCCTGGACCGGGATCCGTTCCTGCACACCTCCACCTTCGGCGGCAATCCGGTCGCCGCCACGGCCGCCATGGCGGCGCTGTCGGTGCTGCGCGACGAGGATCTGGCGAACCGCAGCGGCGAGTTGGGTGCGCGGTTGTTGCCCGCGATCCGGGCCGCGATGTTCGCGGGCTGTCCGGGCGCGGTACGGGAGGTGCGCGGGCGGGGTCTGCTGATCGGCATCGAATTCGACAGCGCCCGAACGGCGCTGGCGATGACGCGGGCGCTGCTGCGCCGCCGGGTGATCGTCTCGCACACCCTCGGCGCGAACGAGGTGGTGCGGCTGACGCCGCCCGCCATCCTGGGCGAGGCGGACATCGAGTGGCTGCTGACCGCGCTCGGCGGCGCGGCCGAGGAGATCGGCGGGCGGGGCTAGACCGCGGAGTCGCGGATCGCCGCGCGGACGAACGTCTCCACGTCGTCGACGGTGCGAATGTCCTGCACGCCTTCCTCGTTCATCGGCGGCAGGCCCAGTTCGTCCTCGAGCGCCACCGCCAGTTCGAGCAGCGCCAGCGAGTGGAAGCCCAACTCGTCCACGAGGTCGAGCGGCCCGATCGGATCGGGCACCGGCTCGGGAGCCAGCCTGCGGACGATCCGGTGGACGGTGTCGCGGATCTCGTCCGCGCTTGGTTCGGTCATCGTCCCTGGATACCATCGTGTCGGTGGAATGCGCTACAGCACAGTGGGATTCATTCGACTTCGTCATCGTCGGCGGCGGCACCGCCGGATGTGTGCTGGCGAACCGGCTCAGCGCCGATCCCGCCGCGTCGGTGCTGTTGCTGGAGGCGGGCGGGACCGCCGACGCGCCCGCGGTGCGGATGCCCGCCGCGTTCATCGCCCTGTTCGGTACGGCGCTGGACTGGCGGTACCGGACCGCGCCGCAGCCCGAACTGGCCGGGCGCTCGGTGGCGTGGCCGCGGATGCGGGCCTTGGGCGGCTGCTCGGCCATGAACGCCATGATCTATATTCGCGGCGCGGCGGCCGATTATGACCGGTGGCGATCCGAATTCGGCGCCGACGGCTGGGACTACGCGGCGGTCCTCCCGTATTTCGTTCGCGCCGAGCGCAATTCGACGCATTCCGGCCCGCTGCACGGCACCGACGGCCCGCAGTTCGTGGAGGACCGGCGCTACACCCACGAGCTGAGTCACGCCTGGGTGCGCGCCGCCGTCGACGCCGGGCTCCCCGCCAACGCCGACTTCAACGGCGCGCACCAGACCGGGGCCGGGCTGTACCAGGTGACCTGCCGCGACGGCAGGCGCTGGTCCGCCGTCGACGGCTACCTGACACCCGCCCTGACCAGGTCCAATCTGTGCGTGCGCACGGGCGCGCTGGTCACCCGGATCGTCCTGACACGCGGCCGGGCGCGGGGCGTCACCTACCGATCCGACGCGGGGGAGGAGCGCACGGCTTATGCCGACGCGGAGGTGATCCTCGCGGCGGGCGCGATCGGGTCGGCGCAGGTGCTGCTGCTGTCCGGCGTCGGGCCGCCCGCGCAGCTGCGGTCGCTCGGCATCGAGGTGGCCGCCGCGCTGCCGGGCGTGGGCGACAACCTCCAGGATCATCCGGTCACCCCGCTGGTGTGGCACACCCGCGACACCACCGATCTGCGACTGGATCTCGCCACCGCCCGCAACGCCCTGACCTGGCATTCCTCCGGAACCGGCCCATTGTCGTCGAATGTGGCCGAGGCGGGCGGCTTCCTGCGCGCCGACGGTTCCGGCGGCCCGCCCGACATCCAGGTGCACCTGACCCCGACCGCCTTCTACGACATCGAGGGACCGCGCCACGACCGCCCCACGGTGACCGCGGGCGTGACCCTCGTGGACGTGCGCAGCACGGGTCGGCTCCGGTTGCGCAGCGCCGACCCGCGGGCACACCCGATCCTGCGCCCGGGATATCTCACCGACGGCGACGATCTCGCCGCCGTGCTCGCGGGTTGCCGCCGCGTCCTCGACATCTGCGCGCGCCCCGCCTTCGCCCGGTATCTGCACCGGCCGCACCTGCTGGACACGGCGACCCCGACGAACACCCAACTGCGCGAACACATCCGGACCCGAACCCGGACGCTGTTCCACCCGGTGGGCACCTGCGCCATGGGCCGTCACCCGCTGGCGGTGGTGGACCCCTCGCTGCGAGTCCACGGAATCGAGGGCCTCAGAATCGCCGACGCGTCGGTGATGCCCCGGATCGTTCGCGGCAATACCAATGCCCCGGTTCAGATGATCGCGGAGCGCGCCGCCGATCTTGTTCTGGCGGAAGCGATTCGATCATCCCAGTGAACCCAGACCGTCCAGGGGGCTACACCCGGGTATAACTGATCATGTTCTGTCCCTGCCGATTTCGATACCACGCGATCGACGGATCGCAGCTTCCGCTCCGAAACACCCCCACCCGACGTGGGTTGCTGGCTCCCGGCGCACCCGCGAACACCGTTGTGTGCCAGTTGTTTCCGCTCTTGAATCCTTCAATGCCAGCGGATTTCGTGGTAGGTTCGCCAACAGCGTCGGAAGACGCCATCGCCGATCGGGGATGACGGGGGAGTGTCGTGCACGTAGGCTACGAGTCGGCCTTTCAGAATCGGTTCGACTGTCCGGATCACGAATTCGTCCGGCGTGAACTGGAATTCTGCCTGCGGGCCGAGGAACTCGGCTTCGATTCGGTCTGGCTCACCGAACACCACTTCAGCGACTACGGCCTGATCCCCGACCCGCTCCAGGCGCTCACCTACATCGGAAGTCGTACCAGCACAATACAACTCGGCACCGCGGTACTCGTCCTGCCCTGGCACGACCCGGTCCGCCTCGCCGAACAGGTGCTCCTCGCCGATCTGCTGTCCGGCGGCCGGTTGGTCGTCGGACTCGGCCGGGGGCTGGGCCGCGACGAATACGAGGGCCTGCGCGTGCCGATGGACCGGTCCCGCGCGCTGTTCGACGAATACGCCCGCATCCTGCTCGACGGCCTGACCACCGGAATCGTGGAAGGCGGTGCGACGCTGGCACAACCGCGCCGCGAACTGCGCCCGCGCCCCGCGCGCTCGTTCGACGGCCGCCTGTTCAGCGCCACGGTCTCGCCGCAGTCGGGGCCGCTCATGGCCCGGCTCGGCGTGGGCGCGATGTACCTCATCGTCAAACCGCCCGAACTCCTCCAGCTCGACCACGAGCGCTACCGCGACGCCTGGCACGAAATCCACGGCGCGGCAACCGAACCCCCGCAATCGCTGCTGTCGGCGACCGTCGTCGTCGACCCCGACCCGGACCGGGCGCTGGAACTCGCCACCCGGTACGACCGCGCCGCGCACCGGGTCGCCGTGGACCACTACGGCATGGACAAACCCGAGTTCGGCACGGTGCGCGGGTACGAGTACTACCGGATCATGCGCGCGGGCGCGGCGCCGCAGGTGGACCGGCCGCCCGCCACCGTGGTGTACGGCACGCCCGATCAGGTGCTCGAGAAGCTGGCCGACTACCGGAAACGCCTGGACCTCCAAGGCGTCCTCGCCATCTTCCACGGCATCCCCGACGAGGACGGCGCACGCAGCCTGCGGTGCTTCGCCGAACACTGTCTGCCCGAGCTGAAGCGCTGGCCCGCGCGGCGGACGTTCTGAGCCGGGGAGGGGCACAGCGTGATCGACACCGGCAATCTCGGACATCGGACCACGGCCAGCGACCATGTGGCGCAATGGTTGTGCGACCGCGAGATCGCGCAGATCTACACCCTGCCCGGCGGCATGATCGCCACCCTCCTCGACGCCGTGCACCGCAAGGGCCGCACCCGCATCGTCACCCTGCACCACGAACAGGCCGTCGCCTTCGCCGCCGACGGCGTCGGCCGCTACCTCGGCGCGCCCGGCGTGGCGCTGGTGACCGCCGGTCCCGGCGCGACCAACACCCTCACCGCCGTCGGCAGCGCCTACCTCGACTCGGTCCCGGCGCTGTTCCTGACCGGGCAGGTGCAGAGCTATCTGCTGCGCGGGCGACGCGCGGTGCGGCAATACGGCTTCCAGGAATGCGACATCGTCGCCATGGCCGCCCCGGTCACCAAGGCCGCGTGGCGTCCCCGCACCGCCGACGAGATTCCCGAAATGCTCGACGCCGCCTACGAACTCGCCACCACCGGGCGGCCCGGCCCGGTTCTGCTCGAACTGCCCGCGGACCTCCAGGCCCAGCCCGTCTCGCGCCGGGCCCGGTTCGACCGCCCGCCCGCCGCCGCGCCGACCCCGTTCCGCGACGCCGAGACCGTCACCGAACTGTTCGACGCCTTCACCGCCGCCCGCCGCCCCCTGGTCCTGCTCGGCGGCGGTGTGCACGCCGCCCGCGCCGCCGCCGAGTGCCGAACGCTGCTGCGCGCGCTGGGCGCGCCCGTCGCCGCGTCGGTGACCGCGCTGGACGTACTGCCCGGCGATGATCCCTTGCGGCTGGGCATGATCGGGATGTACGGCAACCGCTGGGTCAACCTCGCGGTGGACGCGGCCGACCTCGTCCTGGTGCTCGGCAGCAAACTCGACTTCGGCACCCTCGGCGCGGACGTGAGCGGATTCACCAAGCGCCGCACCGTCTTCCAGGTCGACTGCGACCCCGGCGAGATGAACCGGCTGCGCGAGCCGCACCGGATCGTCGCCGATCTGCGCGAATTCCTCGAGGTCGCGGGCAAATTGGCGGCCGAACGCGAATTCCCGGACCGCCGCGACTGGCTCGACCACCTCGCCGAATCGCGGCGGCGCTGGCCCGCCGACGCCGAACTGGCAGGATGCCGGGGCATCAACCCGAATGTCGCGATCCGGGAGCTGTCGGCGGTCTCGGCGCCCGCGGCGGCGCTGGTCGTGGACGCGGGCCAACACCTGTGGTGGGCCTGCCAATCCGTACGGCCCGCCGACGGACAGCGCTTCCTCCCGGCCCTCGGCATGGGACCGTGCGGCTGGGCCTTCCCCGCCGCCATCGGCATCGCGGTCGCCGCCGCGCGGCCGGTGGTGCTCATCGCCGGGGACGGCGCGTTCCAGTTCAATATCCAGGAATTGCAGACCGTCGTGCGCTACCGGCTGCCGATCAAGATCGTGATCCTGGACAACGGCTGCCACGGCTCGGTGCGGCAACTACAGGAGCAGGCGTTCGACGGCCGCTACCCGTCGACCGTGATCGGTTACGACGCACCGGATTTCGCGCGCGTCGCCACGGCCTACGGCATCGCGGCCCGCACCGCCGACGCGCCGGACGAACTGGCCGACGCGCTGCGCTGGCTGTGGCGCGACCCCGACGCGGCCGCGCTGCTGCGGATCCGGATCGCGCCGGAACTCAACGTCTACCCCAACGTACCCTTCGGCGCACCCCTGACCGTCATGGAAAGTCAACGGGCGGAGGAGGATTCATGACCTCGGTCGTCGACGTCGTCACCGCCGCGGACATTGCCTTCTACCGCGCGCACGGCTGGTGGGTGTCGCCGCCCGTCGTGCCCGACGACCTGCTGGATCAGGCCGCGATCGGCGCGGAACGCCACTACGCCGGGGAACGCGACCACCCGCTGCTCATCGCGGGCGGATACCTCGATTGGCGGCCCGAACACGGCGAGGTCATCCGGCTCAACGACTACGTCTCGTTGCAGAACGACGACCTCGCCCCCCTGGTCGAATTCCCGCTCCTGGCCGCGATCGCCGCCCGCCTCGCGGACACCGAATCCGTGCGGCTGTTCCACGATCAGCTGATCTGCAAACCGGCGGGCCTGGACACCGACGACGCCACGGTCGGCTGGCACACCGACATCGCCTACTGGCAGACCTGCTCGTCGCGGAACATGCTCACCGCCTGGATCCCCTTCCAGGACTGCGATCCCACCATCGGCGCGCTGTCGTTCATCGACCGCAGTCACCTGCGCACCGACACCGAATGGATGAAGACGTTCAACGAACGCGACGCCGACGCGCTCGAACGCGCCTTCGCCGGGAACGCGCCGATCGAGCGCGTCCGCCCCCGGCTGCGGCGCGGACAGGTGAGTTTCCATCACTGCCGCACCATCCACGGTTCGGCGCCCAATCGCAGCGGCCGAGACCGGCTCGCGCTGGCCCTGCACCTCCAGGACCACGACAACAGATACGTCCCGCACACCGACGACTCCGGCAAACCCACCGTGCACATCAACGATCTGCTGTGCCGCCGGGACGCCCACGGCGATCCCGACTACGCCGACCCGGACGTCTGCCCCGTGCTGTGGCCGAAGTGAGAGAGCGAATGCCGTGACCGAACAAGCCTGGTGGACCTTCCGTTTCGCGGTGCGCTACCCGGAGTCCGGGCCGCCGCTGTTCAAGCGCCGATCCGGGGTGTACCGGCGCAAGAGCAAGCGGGTGCGGGTTCCGGCCGAGCCGCTCGCGGACCGCCCGGACCGGGACGAACTGCTGCTCGCGGCCGTCGCGGCGGTGCTGTTCCGCTATCACGGCGGCGATGCGCCGCAGGGCGTCGTGCTGGGCGTGCGGTCCGCCGGGCCGGATGTGCCGCTGTTGATCGCGGCGGAGCCCGGCGACTCGTTCGACACCCTGCGCGGCACCGTGCGAAAGGCGTTGGCCGACAGCGCAACCCACCCGCTCGATTCCCCGGCCGAGCTGCTGGAGAGCCTGGGCATGGCCGAGGTGACCAACCGCCATCCGCTCTACCCCGTGCTCATCCGCGCCGCCGACGCCGTCTCCACCGCCGACGTGCGCAACGACGTGACGATCACCCTCGACGCGGGCGACACGCTCGACCTCGAATACAACGCCAATGTGCTCGACGAGGACACCGTGCTCCGCTTCGGCGGCCACGTCGCAGAGTTCCTGAAACACGCGCTGGCGCAACCGGATCGGACTATCGGCGAGCTCGAGTATCTACCGCCCGCCGAACGCGACCTGATCCTCACCGAATGGTCCGGCGGCGAGGTCGGCGCCCCCGACCCGCGCTGCGCCCACGAACTGGTGGAACAGGCCGTCGACTCGCATCCCGACGCGCCCGCGCTCGTCTTCGGCGAGTTGACCCTGACCTACCGCGAGGTCGAGGAGCGCGCCAACCGGCTCGCCAACCATCTGCGCACCCTCGGCGTGGAAGTCGGTGCGCGCGTGGGCCTGTGCGTGCCCGCGAACCACGAGATGGTCCTCGCCACCCTCGCCATCCTGAAGGCGGGCGCGGCCGCGGTGCCCATCGTCCCCACCTTCCCCGCCGCCAGAAACCGTGTGGTCGTGGCGGATTCGCGGATGACGGCGGCCGTGACGGTGGCCGAGCTGTCCGGCCTGTTCGGCGACCGCGACATCGCCACCGTGTGCCTGGACGCCGACGCCGCCGCCATCGCCCGCGCCGCCGCGACCCGACCGGCCGCCGGGGCCCGGCCATCCGACCTGATCTACCTGAACTTCACCTCCGGCTCCACCGGCCGCCCCAAGGGCGTCGCGATCGAACACCGCACCCTGGTGAATCTGGTGCGCTGGCAGCGCGAGCGCGGCATCGACCCGGCGGGCCGAACGACCTTGCAGCGCACCTCGATCGGCTTCGACGTGAGCTTCCAGGAGATCTTCGCGACCTGGGCGTACGGCGGCTGCCTGCTGGTGGCCTCCGACGAGATGCGCGACGATGTCTCGCTGCTGCCCGAGGTGATCGACCGGTACCGGATCACCCGGCTGTTCCTGCCCGCGGTGGCGCTGGACCAGATGGCCATCGCCGCCAATCTCGCGCAGCGCTCGCTGGATTCGCTCGACGAGGTGATCGTCGCGGGGGAACAGTTGCAGATCTCCATGCCCATCCGCCGCCTGTTCCATCGGCTCGACTGCCGCCTGGACAACCAGTACGGCCCCACCGAAACCCACGTCGTGACCGCGCACGCGCTGACCGGACCCAGCACCAAATGGCCCGAACTGCCGCCGATCGGGCGGCCGATCACCAATGTCCGCGTGTACGTGCTGGATTCGGCGCGGCAACCGGTGGCCGCGGGCGTCCCCGGGGAGATCCACGTCGGCGGGCTCGCCCCCGCGCGCGGCTACCTCGACCCGGAGCGCACGGCGGAGTCGTTCGTGCCCGACCCGTTCCGCGACGGCGACCACGTCATGTACCGCACCGGCGATCTCGCCCGCTACCTGCCCGACGGCACCATCGAATTCCTCGGACGGCGCGACGACCAGGTCAAGATCCGCGGCTACCGCATCGAACTCGCCGATATCGAGGCGCACCTGCTGCGCGTCCCCGGCGTCCGGCACGCCGCGGTCGCGGTGCACGACTACGAGGGGCTCGGCAGGCAGCTGTCGGCGTACCTCGTCGGCGACGACGACCACCCCGACCCCGCCCGCGTGCGGGAACAACTGCTGGAAGTGCTTCCCGGACACATGGTTCCGGCCACCTCGGGCATCGTGTTCACCACGGTCCTGCCCACCACCCCCACCGGGAAGGTGGACCGCGGCGCGCTGCCCCGCCCGCCCCGCGAATCCACCAGCGGCGGCCCGCTGCTCGGCGACACCCAGCAGAACGTGGCCAAGGTGTGGGCGCAGGCGCTCGGCATGGACAGCGTCGGACCCGACGACAACTTCATCGACCTGGGCGGCCACTCGCGCATCGGCATCCAGGTGGTGGCCCAGCTCAACGAGATGTTCTCGGTCGCGGTGCCGCTGCGGGTCCTGTTGCGCGGCACCACCGTCGCCGCGCTCGCCGCCGAGATCGACCGCCTGCGCGGCGCGGCCACCGGACCCGGGGCGGGCGCGGAGACCGCGGCGCCCGCGACGGCGTCGGACGTGCTGCTGCCCGACGGCCGCACCGTCGTCGCGCTGCAACCCGCCGAGACGCGCTACCTGTATCTCGACGTGACCGAGCGGCGCACCTACGACCGCGGCGGCATCCGCTATCCGAGCACCGGGCGGGTCTTCGACGTCGGCGCGCACATCGGGCTGTTCACCCTGCACGCCCTGGCCCAGTCGCCGCGGCTCGAGGTGTTCGCGTTCGAGCCCTGCCCGCCGCTGTTCGACGCGCTGCGCGCCAACACCCGCGGCGTGCCGAACGTCCGCCTGTTCCCGTTCGGGCTCGGGCGCGTCGCGGGCACGGCCGACCTGACCTTCTACCCGAACCTCACCGGCATGTCGTCGTTCCACCCCGACGCCGGGCAGGAACGCGAACTGCTCGCGGGCATCATCCGCAATCTCGGTACGCTGCACGCCGATCCGGCCAACGCGCTGCTCGCCGCGTCCCGCGAATATCTCGACGAACGCACCCGCGGCGCGACCTACGCGTGCGAGGTCCGCACCCTGAGCCAGGTGATCGCCGAGACCGGCACCGACCGGATCGCCCTGCTGAAGATCGACGTGCAGAAGGCCGAACTCGACGTGCTGCTCGGGCTGCGCCCCGCGGACTGGGACCGGATCGAGCAGGTCGTGGTGGAGGTGCACGACCTGAACGGCATGCTGGCCGAGATCGCGAAACTCCTGGTGCACCAGGGTTTCCGGGTCACCGTCGACCAGGACGCCCTGCACGCCGGAACGGCGGTGCACTTCGTCTACGCGGTCCGGCCATGACCACGACGCGCGCCCGCACCGGACCGCTCACCGACACCCAGCGGCAGCTGTGGGCGCTGAGCCACCGGGTGAGCCCGGCCGCGCTGAACCTGAGTTACGCGCTGCTCGTGGCGGGTCCGCTGGCCGTCGACGCGCTGCGGGCCGCCGCGACCGACGTGGTCGGCGAGTTCGAGACCCTGCGCACCCGGTACCCGCGACGCAACGACGTGCCCGTCGCGGAGGTGCACGATCCCGAACCCGTCGACCTGTCCCGGGCGCCGGTCCACGATCTGCCCGCGGCCGCCGACGCGGCGTGGCGGCACCGGGCCGCGTGTTTCGACCTCGCCGCCGACCCGGCCCTGCGCGTGCGGCTGCTCGAGCTGGGCGGCGACCGCCGCGTCCTGCTGCTGACGCTGCCGCACATCGCCGCCGACGGCTGGTCGCTGCACCTGCTCGCCGAACGGCTCTCGCTCGCCTACGCCGCCCGGCTGCGCGATCACCCCCCACCGCCCACGGTCCGCACCGCCGAATGCCTCGAGGTCGCCGCCGCACAGCACGACTGGCTCGCGAGCGCCGCCGCGACCGCCGAACTCGACTGGTGGACAGATCATCTCGCGTCCGCCACAGCCCCGGCCGGGCCGCCCGCACCCCTGGAGTCGACCACGCACCGGCGCGCGATCGTCCTGCCCGCGCCGCTCACCGGGGAGCTGCGGGCGCTGGCGCGCGGCGCGAACGTCTCGCTGTACGCGCTGCTGCTCACCGCGTTCGGCGCGGTGCTGCGGCTGCGCGCGCCGGACCGGCCCCGGCCCGTGATCGGCACCCTCGCGGCGAACCGGCCGACCCTGGCCGCCGCCGGGGTGCTCGGCGCCCACTACAACGGCCTGCTGCTGAACCCGGATCTCACCGGCGAGCCGTCGCTGGCCGAATGCCTGTTCCGCACCGCGAACACCACCGTGCGGGCGCTCGACCATCAACGCCTGCCCTACCGGTTCGTCGTCGCCGAGTTGCGCCGCCGATTCGGTTGGCGCACCGGCGTTCCCGACGCGATGTTCGTCCTGGACCGCTATCCGATGGAGGCGCTGCGGCTGGCGGGCTGCGCGGTCACCGGGCTGTGTCAGGACCCGTTCCGGCCGGTGCCGGTGGTCGCCGCCGCGGATCCGACCGTCTTCGTCCGGGAGGCGGGGGAGCGGATCACCGTGACCGCGTTCGGCGATCCCGCCGCGCTGCCCGGACTGCTCGCGACCTACCTCGACACCCTCGTCGTCCTGTGCGAGTCGATCGAGACCGAGATCGGAGAATTGTGCTGGCGCGCCGAGGATCCGGCGTACGTCCCCGCGACCGCGCTGGGTCCGGTCACCGAGGCGAGCCCGGCGGACGCGCTCAGCCCGCTGGGGTATCCGGAAGGGGTCCGATGACGGAGACGTTGACCGAGGCCGAACGGGCGCTGCTGCCCGGCGAGCGCGATATCGCCCACTACCGGGAGCACGGCTGGTGGGTGTCGCCGAAACTGTTGTCCGACAGCGATATCGAGGACGCCTGGTTCGGCGCGGAACGCTACTACGGCGGCGAACGCGACGCGGTGCTCCCGTTCGAGGCGGGCACCGACTGGACCGCGCGCCGCGGAGACGTGCTGCGGCAGAACGACTATGTGTCGCTCCAGATCGACCAGTTCCGGACGCTGGTGCGTCATCCGCTCATCGCCGCCACGGCCGCCCGGCTCGCGGGCACCGCGCGGGTGCGGCTGTTCCACGACCAGCTGATCTACAAACCGCCGCGGGTGAGCCCGTGGGTCTCCACGGTCGGCTGGCACACCGACATCGCCTATTGGAAGACGTGCTCGTCGCGCAATCTGATCTCGGCCTGGATCCCGTTGCAGACCGTCACCGCCGATATGGGACCGATGACCGTCGTGGACGGCAGCCACCGCTGGACCGGGAACGACACGCTCGAGTTCTTCCACGAATCCGATCTGGACGCTATCGCCGCGCGGATCGACACCGCGGGCGAGCAGGTGGTGCCGGTGCCGCTGCTGCTCGAGGTGGGGCAGGTCAGCTTCCACCACTGCCGCACCATCCACGGCAGCCTGCCCAACCGGTCCGACCGGGCCCGCGCGGCCCTGGCGGTGCACATGCAGGACGCCGACAACCGATACGTGCCGACCGTCGACGAGCACGGCAACCGGCAGTCCCATCTCAACGACTTCCTCTGCGCGCGAGACGAATTCGGCGATCCGGACTACGCCGACCCCGAGGTGTGTCCGGTCCTGTGGCAGGAGCCGGTATGACCGCGGTGGGCGACGAGATCCGCGCGACCCTGGCCGAGTTCTGGACCGAGTTGCTGGAGGTGGACGCCGTCGCGGGCGCCGACCGCTTCCTGGAATCGGGCGGCAACTCGCTGCGGGCGACGATGCTGGCCAACCGGGTCGAATTCGCCTGGGGTTTCCGGCCTTCCATGGAACAGTTGCTCGGGTGCACCTTCGACGAACTGGTCGATCTGTGCGTCGACCCCCCGCCCGGCTGAGCCGATCCTCCGCTGTGGCATCCTGGCCGGATGTTCACGCCGGAACACCGAGGCGCGCTCCGCGACAGTCTGATCCGGGCCGCCCACGCCGATCCCCGGGTCGTGGGCGCGGCGGTGACCGGATCCGGTGCGGTGGGCCGCGAGGACGACTGGTCCGATATCGATCTCGCGCTGAGTGTGGCCGCCGACGCCGACCACGACGCGGTGCTCGCCGACTGGACCGCGCGGATGTACGCCGACCATGGCGCGGTCGCCCATCTCGATGTGTTCCGGGGCGCTACAAGGTTCCGGGTGTTCCTGCTGGACAGCACGTTGCAGGTCGACCTCGCGTTCTGGCGGGCCGAGGAGTTCGGCGCGACCGCCCCGACGTTCCGGCTGCTGTTCGGCGTCGCCAACGAGCCGAAGGCCAAACGGATTCCGCCCGCCGCGGAACTGGTCGGCATGGGCTGGCTGTACGCGCTGCACGCCCGGTCCAGTCTGGCGCGCGGGCGGCTGTGGCAGGCCGAGTACATGATCAGCGGCATCCGGGATCAGGTGCTCGCGCTGGCCTGCCTGCGGCACGGGCTGGCCACCGATCAGGCCCGCGGCATCGATGAACTCCCCGAGACCGTCACCGCCCCGGTGACCGGCGCGCTGGTGCGCGAACTCGCGCCCGGGGAACTGCACCGCGCGTTCGGCGTCGCCGTGGCGGCCCTGCTCGCCGAGGCGCGGCACGCGGATCCGGCGCTGGCCGATCGGCTCACCGGACCGCTGCGCGAACTGCTCGCCACTAGCGCGGGATCGCGGCCGACAGCGTCCTGATCACCTCGGCCGCCACCAGGGCGTGCCCCGCCATCGAGTAGTGGATGCCGTCGGCGCTGATCAGGTCGGTGCGTTCGCGGATCGGATGGCCCTTCAGATCGAGCACGATCGCGCCGTGCCGCCGGGCGACCCGGCGGATGATGTCGTTGAGGGCCTCGAGTCGCGGGCGGAACGCCGCCATGGCCGGGTCGCGGACGTCGTCGTCGAGGGTGGAGGTGAGCACCCGTGCCCCGGAACCGGTTGCGGCGCGCAGGATTTCGTCGAGATTGCGTTCGGTGGCCGGGTAGTCGGGCCGCCGCACGAGCAGATCGTTGCCGCCGCATCCGGCCAGCACCAGATCCGGGCGGAAGGCGAGCACCGCGGCCAGTTGCTCGTCGATCACCTCGCGGGTGGTGGCGCCCGTGCGGCCGGTGTTGAGGTAGTCCACCGGGCCGACCGCGGTCCGCAGCGCGGTGAGCAATCGTTCGGTCCACGGGAGCGTGCGGTAGCCCGGCGTCGGCTCGCCGACGCCTTCCGCGGTGCTGTCGCCGATGATCGCCACGCGCCGCCACGGCGCACCGCGCAGCAGCTCCGCCGCGGTGTCGTCGTCGAGACACAACGGATCGGTCTGCTCGCTGTACGACGCCCCCACGGAATCGACGCTACGTCGTGCGGGCCGGGCGCGCAATGGATTCCGCGGTCCGGACCGCGAGCGCGCACGCGGTCAGGGTGGGGTTCGCCGCGGTCGCCCCGCGGATCAGGCCGGTGCCCGCCAGATACAGATTCCGGGTGCCCCACACCCGCCCGCGGTCGTCGACGACGCTGTCGCGGTCGTCGGCGCCCATCCGCGTCGTGCCCATGATGTGCTGGGAGGTCCCCGGGCTCGTCAGCCGGGGCGGGCCGACCGGCAGCGTCGGCCCCAGCGGCGCGGCCACGGCCCGCAGATCGGCCAGCGCGGCGGCGGTGATCGCCCGGTCGGATGCGTCGAGGGCGTACTCCAGGGTCGGTTGCGGCGAACCGAGCGAATCGCTTGCCCCGCCGTGGAATACGACACGATTGTCGTAGCGCGGCGCGAGCGCGCAGTACCAGTACAGCGACACCAGCAGGCGGTCGTCGACGCCGCCCTCCAGGACGGCGCTGTCGTGGCCGTCGGACAGCAGCACCCCGTGGAACGGGCGGTCCGCGGTGCGCGGCGTTTCCACGAACACCCCCGCCCCGTTCTCGCGTAGATCCGGATCGAGCAGGACCTGGGTGTGGGCGAGCGGGTGATCGCACAGGTAGCGGCCGAGATTCGCGTTGTCGCGCACCACATTCGAGGCGTGCAGCAGCGCTGGGGTCCGCAGCGGTCCCGCCGCGACGACGAACGCGTCCGCCGATATCGTGCCCGCTTCGCCGCTCGGCAAATCGATGGCCTCCACCCCGGTGATCCGCTCACCCGACCGGAGAAGACGGCGAATCACGCACCGGCGCAGCGTTATCGGCGCGTCTCCCACGACCTCGGCGGGCCCCGTCCACCGGATCCCGGCGTCCGTCACCCGCGCCGCGACCGGGATGTGCCGCGTGATGAGCCCCTGTTCGCCAAGGGTTTTCAGCACATACGCGTGCCGTCGCGAAGCGCCGGCGAGGTCGGTGCCCACCCCGAGCAGATCCTCGGCCCGCTCGAACAGCCGGGTCCACTCGGCCACCGCCAGGCCGGGCCACCATTCCAGATCCGGATTCGGGCGCGGCGCAAGGCAATTCCACAGCGTACTCATCCCGCCGAGCGTGGCCGTCGCGCGCGCCGCGGGCAGAGCGCGGTCGGGGCGTTGCGCCCGGTTGACGCCGCGGCCGTCCGGCATCCCCGGCACGGCCGCGCCGCCGACCACCCGTTGCGCCGGGGGTACGGACACCGGGCGCAGCAACGCCGCGACCAGCTCGGCGTAGAGCGCGCGGTCGGTCCGGCACACGGCGAGATTGCGCAGGTGCGTGGCGGGTCGCGCCGAAAACTGTGTTCCCCCATCGACAATCAGCACCTCGACGCCCGCGTCGCGCAATGTCCTGGCGACCACAGCGCCGGTCAATCCGTGCCCGATCACCACGACATCGGCTGTCGAACGAACTGCCATTCGCCTATAGTGACTCATGAGCGCGCGTCGCCGCGGCGATGCCGATCCGGTTCGCTTCAGGGGGGCGAGATCGCTGTGTACGCACCGTTGTCCTTTGGCCAGCAACGACTTTGGTTCCTGCACCAACTGCACGGCGACAGCTGCGAATACCACATCCCGGAGGCGCGGCGACTGCGCGGCGCCCTGGACGAGTCGGCCCTCGCGCACGCGGTGCGGCTGCTGTTCGAACGCCACGAAAGTCTGCGCACCCGAATCGAACTCGTCGACGGCGCTCCCGTGCAGCGCGCCGGACCGGTCCCCGAGGTCGCGCTCCCCGTCGAGGACCTGACCGGCCTGCCCGACCCCGATACCGACAAACGGGTGCGCGCCGCGCTGGCCGAGGAATGGGAACGCCCCTTCGACCTCGCGGCCGGACCACTGCTGCGGGCCCGGCTGCTGCGCCTCGCCCCGCACGATCACGTGCTGATCCTCACCACCCACCACATCGCCTCCGACGGCTGGTCCCAGGCGATCCTGTGGCGCGAGCTGGCCACCGCCTACGGCGCGTTCACGACCGGATCGGACCCCGCCCTGCCGCCGATCCCGACGACCTACGGCGAGTACGCCCGCGCCCAGCGCGCGGAACCCCCTGCGGGCGTGGACTATTGGACCGACCGGCTCGCCGGACTCGGCGACCCCACCGGCCTGCCCGGCGATCGCCCTCGACGGCCCGTGCAAGCGCCCACGGCCGCCGTGCTGCGCACCGACATCGGCCCGACGACGCTGACCGGGCTGCGCCGATTCGGCGCGGAGGTCGGCGCGACCGGCTACATGATCCTGCTCGCGGCCCTGTCCGTGCTGCTGTCCCGCTACAGCGGCGACCGCGACATCACGATCGGTTCCCCGATCGCCGGCCGCACCCGCGCCGAATGGGAACCGGTGGTCGGATTCTTCGTCAACACCCTCGTCCTGCGCGTGAACGTCGATCCCGGCCTCGCGCCCGCGCAGTTCGTGCGCGAGGTCCGCCGCACCACCCTGGCGGCGTACCGGCACCAGCACACCCCGTTCGACCACGTCGTGGAGGCCGTCGCGCCGCACCGCCGCTCCGACCGCACCCCGCTGTTCCAGGTTCTGCTCGCCCATCAGACCGCCGACGATCGCCCCCTCACCCTGGGCGAGGTGCGGGCGGAACCGATGGAGATCGCCGACAACCGCGCCCGCTTCGATCTGGAACTGCACGCCCGCGAATACCCGGACCACCTGCGGCTGTACTGGATCCACGACGCGAACCTGTTCGACCACAGGCGGATTCGGCAGCTGTCGCGCCATCTGGGCCGGGTGCTCGACCGATTCACTGAAACCCTCCCGGAGACGATCGGCGGCCTCACCCTCCTGGACGACGCCGAACGGGCGGACCTGCTCGAGCGCGACACGCTCATCGTCGACGCCGCGGGACAACCGGCCCCCGTCGGCGTCTACGGCACCGTGCGCTCCTCCGCCGAATCGGTCTCCGCCGGTCGGCGCGCCCGCTGGACCTTCGACGGCGACCTCGAGTACGAACCCGCCGCGCCCAGCGCGACGACCGTCCCGGTGCCGGTGGACGATCCGGTCGCCGCCCAGGTGCGCACCCTGTTCGCCGAGGTGCTCGGGCTGCCCGAGGTCGGCCTCGAGGACAACTTCTTCGCGCTCGGCGGACACTCCCTCATGGCCATCCGGCTCATCGCCCGCATCCACGAAACCCTCGGCGTGGAGATCGAATTGGGCGATATCTTCGACGCGCCGACCGTCGCCGAGCTGACGCCCCGGATCCGCTCGTGACCGCGTCGCCGTGGTCGGTCTTCCTGCGCACCGCCGAACGCCACGCCCACCGTCCAGCCCTGTGCGACCGCACTCGCTCCTACACCTACGCCCAGCTGGCGGCCCACTGCGTCCGCCTCGCCGCGACCGTGCGGGCGCGCGGCGTCGGCACCGGGGACAGCGTGCTGGTGTGCGCCGACCGGACCGTCGACGCCGTCGTCGCCATCCTGGCGGTGGTGGCCGCCGGGGGCACACCGGTCCCGGTGGAACCCGGCGCTCCCGCCCGCCGCGTCGAGCACATCGTGCGGATCTCGAACGCCGCACACGCGGTGGTCGACGACACCGGCGCGCCCACCGCGAGTGGCCTTGTCCGTGTGCATGTTTCGGAGACCGCGGCCGCGGTGGAGAGCGGGACCGAGGTCACGCCGTCGCCGCTCGCCTACGTGCTGTTCACCTCCGGGTCGACCGGCGTGCCCAAGGGCGTCGACGTCACCGCCGCCGGTCTGCTCGCGCTGCTCGCCGGTGCGGCGCAGTGGGATTCGGCCAGCCCCGGCGAGGTCTGGGCGGGGGTGCACGCGTTCACCTTCGACATCTCCATGTGGGAGATGTGGCGGCCGTTGACCGTCGGCGCGCGACTGGTCGTTCTCCCCGCCCGCGCCCAGGCCGACGCCCGCCACGCCCACGCCCTGCTCACCGACCACGGTGTCGAGGTGCTGTGCCAGACCCCGACCGCGGTGCGGATGCTGGCGGATCACTGTGCGGCGCAGGGGCTTCCGCCGCGCCTGCGCCGCCTGCTCATCGCCGGGGAGCGCCTCGACTTCGCCACGCTGACCCCCTTCGCACACGCCGCCGACGCCGGGCGGCTCGAGCTGTGGAACCTGTACGGCCCCACCGAGGCGACCGTCTACGCCAGCGGCCACCGCATCCGCGCGAACGACATTCGCGCCGAACGCCGCTCGCTCATCGGCCACGCCCTCCCGCACGTCCGGCTGCATCTGCCCGCCCCCGCCGCCGACGGGATCGGCGAACTGTGCATCGGCGGCCCCGGCCTCGCCGCCGGATATCGCGGCGACCCCGACCGCACCCGCGCGTGTTTCGTCGACGATCCCGCCCTCGGACGGATGTACCGCACGGGCGACCTCGTGCGCGAAACCGCGCCCGGCGCTTACGAATTCATCAGCCGCGCCGGCGGCTACGTGAAGATCCGCGGCTACCGCGTCGAACCCGGCGACATCGTGCACGCCTTGTGCGCGCACCCCGCCGTCGCGCGGGCGGCCGTCGTCGTCACCGACGCGCAGGGCTGGGGCGACACCATCGTCGGCGTCGTGGTCGCGGCGGCCGAGGTCACCGATCTGGAGCTGCGCCGCCACCTGGCCGAACTGCTGCCGCCGTATCTGCGGCCCGCGCGCCTGCTGTTCGCCGACACCCTGCCGACGCTGCCGAGCGGGAAACTCGACGCGGCGACGTTGCGCTCGTTCGTGGACCGGCGTCTGGGCGCGGATCCCCCCGAACGGACGAGGAGCCGGACATGACCGACGACGCGGTGCTCACCGCCCTGGAGAACGGCGACGACGATCCGGTGTCCCCGGTGGACCTGTATCACCGCTGGGAGGCCCAGCACTGGCGGATCCGGGACCTCGACCTCGCGGCCGATCTGGCGGGCTGGCCGGGGATCAATCGGTACGTCCGCGCCGGGGTGATCGCCGCGCTCGCCCGCTTCTCCGAGGGTGAGCTGGCCGTGACGCGCACCCTCGCGCCGATCGTCTACGCCGCCCCCACGAGCGACTATCAGCTGTACCTGGCGACGCAGGTCGCCGACGAGGCGCGGCACGCGCTGTTCTTCCGGACCTACCTGACCGCGCTCGTGGACGCCGGGCTCACCACCCGCGCCGCCGTCGAAAGCCACCGCGCCGGTTCGCTGTTCGACGACGTCCTCGCCCGGACCACCGACGCGGTCCGGCTCCGGCCCGACGACGTGCACCGCTGGTACGAGGCGGTCGCGGTCTACCACCTGCTCGTCGAGGGCACCGTCGCGATGACCGGACTGCACGGGCTGCTGCGCATGGCGCGGGACTCGGCCGCGACCGCGGCGCTGCACCGCGGCCTGCTGGGGGTGGCCCGCGACGAATCGCGGCACGTGAACTTCGGTGTGCTGGCGCTGCGCGCCGGGGTGCGAAACGGGTTCGGCGACACCGTCGTCGGCGCGCTGCTGCGGCATCTGCCCACCGCCGCGGAGACGATGGTCGATCCGCGCACCGCCGACGCCGCGCCCCGGCTGTCGATGCTCGCCGTCAAACGGGCCGAAACCCTGCGCGCGCGTTGGGAATTCGCGGAGAACTCGCTGGCGCGCCGCCTGACCTCGATCGGCCTGCCCGCCGCCACGGTCCGCACCCTGCTGGACACCTGGCGGTCCGGGTGCGCGGCCGCGCTCGACCGCTATCGAGACCTGCACGGCACCCCGCATCCGGTGGCGCGGTACTGACGAACCGCGCCACCGGCGCGAACTCAGTCGCCTTCCGGCGTATCCGTGTAGCGCTGCAGATACAGCGGCTCGCCGAGCTTCTCCAGCAGGTCGAGTTCGGTCTCCAGATAGTCGACGTGGCTCTCCTCGTCCTCGAGGATCGACTCGAAGATCCGGGCGGAGGTCACATCGCCGCGCGAACGCATCAGGTCGATGCCGCGGCGGAGCCGCTCGACGGCCTCCATCTCGATCTGCAGATCGGCCTTCAGCTGTTCGGGAACCGTCTGCCCGATGCGCAGCGGGTTCAGCTTCTGGTAGTTCGGCAGACCCTCGAGGAAGAGGATGCGGTCGGTCAGCACCTCCGCATGCTTCATCTCGTCGATGGACTCGTAGCGGGTGTGCTTGGCGAGTTTGGTGAAGCCCCAGTTCTCCTGCATCTTGGCGTGCAGGAAGTACTGGTTGATCGCGGTGAGTTCGGCCGTGAGCTGCTCGTTGAGCAGGCCGATGATGTCCTTGTCGCCTTCCATGGGCCAGATCGTTTCACATCGTGGAAAACGGCCGCCCGCGAAGGTCGACCTATCTACGCCAAGGATTACCTATCCAGGTCAGGCGGCCGTCTCGGTCCGCAGGGACAGGCGGGCCTGTCCGATCACCTCGGCCAACCGGCGGGTGCAGTTGCCGCAGCCGCTCTGCCAACCGCAGCGCGCCTTGACCTGTTTCATCGAGCAGGCACCGGCGGCCACGCAGCTGTGCACGTCGGTCTCGGAGACGGCGTTGCAGATACACACGTACACGGTCGGCCTCGCTAGGACGGGGTCACTCTGGCAAGCTAGCCTCACCTAAACCAGGTAAGGCTCTCCTTATTGAAGCATCTCGGCGGCCCGAGGTCCAGCCCCTGCTAAGGTGACGGGGTGCTCATCGAGGTCGACAGACGCTAGCCGCCTGATCGAAGGCGGCGTCCCGGGTCGGGCGTTCATCCCTGTGTGATGAATCGCCGCGTCGCCGCGCGTCCTTCGCATCGGGATTCCGCATCATCGTTTTCCCTCCCGGGCACAAGGAGTTTCATCATCATGGCGTCCACGCATGCGCCGATCACCCTGCGCGACCTCACCTTCGAATGGCCCGACGGCACCGTCGCGCTGTCCGGCCTGAACGGCGTGTTCACCACCGGCACAACGGGTTTGGTGGGCCGCAACGGGGCCGGGAAATCCACCCTGCTGAAGCTGATCGCGGGTTTGCTCACCCCCACCTCGGGTCGCGTCGAGGTGGCGGGCGAGGTCGGCTACCTGCCGCAGACCCTGACCCTCGGCCGGGACGCGACTCTCGCCGACCTGCTCGGCATCGCCGGGACACTGTCCGCCCTGCGCGCGATCGAGGCGGGCGACACCGACGAGCGGCACTTCGAGACGGTCGGCGACGACTGGGACATCGAGGCCCGCGCCGACGAGGCGCTGCACGAGATCGGTTTCGCCGCAACCGATCTCGACCGCGGCGTCGGCGAGATCTCCGGCGGGCAGGCGGTGCTGGCGGCGATCACCGGGCTGCGGGTGCGGCGCACCCCGATCACCCTGCTCGACGAGCCGACCAACAATCTGGACCGGGCCACCCGCGCCCAGCTGACCGCGTTCGTCGACGACTGGCCGGGCACCCTGATCGTGGTCAGCCACGATCTGGAACTGCTCGAACACACCGACGCCACCGCCGAACTGCACGCGGCGGAACTGGAGGTGTTCGGCGGCCCCTACAGCGCCTGGAAGCGGCACTTCGACGAGCGGCAGGCCGCCGCGGTGCAGGCCGCCCGAACCGCCGAACAGACGCTGAGGACCGAGAAACGCCAGCGTATCGAGGCCGAGACCAAACTCGCCCGCCGCGAACGCACCGCGCGCGCCACCCAACAGCACGGCGGTATCCCGCGCATCCTCGCGGGCAACCGGGCGAGCCGGGCGCAGAACTCCGCGGGCGCCCTGCGCACCGGACTCGACGCCAAGGTACGTTCCGCCCAGCAGATCCTCGACGACGCCGAATCCCGGGTACGCCGCGAGGAGCACATCCATCTCGACCTGCCCGATCCGGACGTGCCACGCGGGCGCAGGATCGCCGAATTGCGGGACGGTGACAGCGTTTTCGTCATCCAGGGCCCCGAACGCGTCGCGCTCGCCGGACCCAACGGCTCGGGGAAGTCGAGCCTGATCGAAACCCTGCTCGGCACACGGACTTCCGTGCCCGGCCGGGTGACCGGCACGCTGCTCACCGACCGCGTGGGCTATCTCCCGCAGCGTCTGGACGGTCTCGACGAGCACGCCGGGGCGGTGGACAATGTGCGCGCCGTGGCGCCCGCGATCCCGCCCGCCACCATTCGCAATCAGCTCGCCCCCCTGCTGCTGCGCGGCGACAGCGCGGATCGGCCGGTGTCCACGCTGTCCGGCGGGGAGCGGTTCCGGGTGTGCCTGGCCCGCCTGCTGCTGGCCGATCCACCCGCCCAGTTGCTGATCCTCGACGAGCCCACCAACAATCTCGACATCGCCAGTGTGGACCGGCTCGTGGAGGCGCTCGCGGACTATCGCGGCGCGATCCTGGTGGTCAGCCACGACCACCCGTTCCTGACCCGGCTGGGCATCGACACCGTGCTGGAACTCGGCGGCGACGGTCACCTGCGCCGACGCGGCTCGCTCGACGAGCTCTCCTGACCGTCAGCCGTGCGTCTCGTCGGGCGGCAACAGGGTGGCGAGGTCGGTGCGGGAGCTGACCCCGAGTTTGGGGAAGATGCGGTGCAGGTGGGTGCTGACGGTTCGGTGCGACAGATACAGCCGTTGCCCGATCTCCCGGTTGGTCAGCCCCTGGGCGGCCAGCCGGGCGATGCCCAGTTCGTGCGGGGTGAGGCGGTCGCGGGCGTCGGGGTCGCGGTTCGGGCTGGACTCGCCCGCGCCGCGCAGCTCCACCCGGGCCCGTTCGCTGCCCGCGGCGATGCCGAGCGCGTCGAAAACCTCACGGGCCGTGCGCAATTGGGTGCGGGATTCCACGATCCGGCGCTGCCGCCGCAGCCATTCGCCGTAGGCCAGGTGCAGCCGCCCGCGTTCGGCGGGCCAGTCCGTCAGATCCGCCGCGAGCGCCTCGGTGAAGTGCGGTTCGGCGTCGGCGGCGAGCAGTGCCCGCGCGTAGCGCCAGCCGATGTGCAGGGCAGGGGAGGAGGTGGTCGCCACCACCGGTTCGAGGCCGTCGAGCAGGTCGCGCAGCGCGTCGGCCCGTCCCGCGCGGATCGCGGCGTCGGTGAGGTCGCCCAGGAAGTAGGCGCGCAGGGCGGGGGAGTGGGCGGGGTCGCGCGGATCGTGGAGGCGGCGCAGGTCGGCGAAGGCGTCGTCGTAGCGGCCCTCGCCGAGGGCGGCCAGCCCGCGCGCGAGCCGCACGGTGGCCAGCACCGGGCGCGCGCCCGCGGCCAGTCCGATCCGTTCGGCGTCGTCGGCGAGGGTCGCGGCCCGCGTGTAATCGCCTCGCAGCGCGGCGATTTCGGCCTGCACCGCGACGGCGAGCCCGCGCATGAAGGGCTGTCCGGTCTCCCGGGCGAGGTCGGCGGCCTCGGCGGCGGCCGGGGCCGCGGCGGCGAGATCGCCGAGCCGGGCCAGGCTCCACGCCCGCACCGACAGCGCGCGCGGCAGCAGTCCGAGCCGACCGTCGTCGCGGAACAGCGGGGCGGCCGCACCGGAGAAGCGCGCGGCCAGATCGAACGCGCCGACCTGTAGGGCCGCGCTGCCGGAGAATCGATCGACCTCGGGATCGCGCCCGGTCAGCGCCGTGCGCGCCCGCAGGTGCTCGATCACCGAGGTGCCGCGTTCGAACGGCGCGACATAGGCGCGCACGGCGACCAGGCGCGGATCGTCCTCGGGGAAGGGCAGGCCGTCGGCCACGTCGAGCAGCGCGCGGCGGGTGTCGGGTCCGGGTTCGATCCAGAAACAGCGCATGGCCGCGCCCCACAGGATCCGCAGGGCCGCGTCGGGGTGTTTGTCGGCGGCGATTCTCGCGGCGAGGTTCGCCAATTCGGTGATGCGCGAAGGGCTTTCGCGGACGCCGTCGTCGAAGCCGCTGAGCAGCCACGCGGCGGTGGCGTCCTGTTCCGGTGTGGTGGGCAGGTCGCGGGTGGCGCGCACGAGCCGTTCGGCGGTGTCGCGGCGGCCGGCGTCCACGGCGAGTTCGGCCGCTCGCAGCAGCCGGTCGGCCCGGCGGGCCGGGGTCTCGCTGAGGTCGGCGGCCCGTTCGAGCGCGGCGACTCCCGCGCCGCGGTGCCGGGATCGTTCGGCGACGTCCTCGAGGTCGCGGGCCGCCGGCTCGTCGGGTCCGGTCGCCGCGGCGGCGCGATGCCACGCGCGTCGCTCGGGGTGATCCGCGAGGGTGTCGGCGAGGGCGCGATGGGCGCGGGCGCGCTCCTCGGCGGTCGCGGCGGTGGCCGACGCCGACCGCATGAGGGGATGGCGGAAGGCGACCGTCCCGGATGCGACCGTGAGGAGTCCGGCGTCGACCGCGGGCGTGAGAATACCCGCGTCGACTTTCTCGCCGACGAGTCCGCTTGTGGCGGAGAGGATTTCGGTCAGCGAGTCGCCGTCGGCCAGCGCGGCCACCAGCAGTGCCGTCCGGGTGGCGGCGGGCAGCGCGGCCCCGCGCGCGCCGAAGGCCCGTTCGAGCCGTTCGGTCAGCGGCAGCGTCGCCGGAAGTTCCGCGAGATCGCCCAGGGCTCTGGGCAATTCGACCAATGCGAGCGGATTGCCGTGCGCCTCGGCCACGATCCGCCGCCGGACCGCCTCCGGCGCCTCCGCCGCCGTCTTCGCCACCACCACGGCCGCCTCGTCCTCGGTCAACGGCCCGAGCCGCATCGACCCCAATCCCGCGTCCGCCAAGGGTGTTTCGGCCCCGTCCCGCACGGTGGCGACGACCACGATCGGCTCCTCCGCCACCCGCCGCGCCACGAACGCGAGCACCTCCGCACTCGCCTCGTCCAGCCACTGCACATCCTCGGCCACCACCAGCACCGGCCGCTCCTCGGCGACCTCGGACAACAACGACAACGTCGCCAACCCCACCAGATACCCCGACGGCTCCCCCTCCACCACCCCGAAAGCCCTTGCGAGCGCGTCACTTTGCCGCCCCACCACCCGCCCGAACTCCCGCCGCACCGGATACAACAACCGCTGCAACCCCGCATACCCGTACTGCCGTTCCCCCTCCACCCCCACAGTCCGCAACACCCGCACCCCCGCAAGCCCCGCCACCACCTCACCCACCAACGCCGACTTCCCGATCCCCGCCACCCCCCGAACGAGCACCCCCGCCCGCTCCCCGGGCCGGTCCACCAACGCCCGCAACTCCTCGAGCTCGCTCTCCCGCCCGACGACCATCACCCACGCCTCCTCCGGCCCCGAAAGTCAACGGACCTTTCGCGACCCTACCGAACCTATCCGCGCGAAGTTCGCTGGTCCCGGCCGCCCCGACGCCGTTGCCCGCGGATCGAAATAAGGTTAGTCTGCCCTTAGTTGGTGGGCGCGACCTCGGGGCGAGGGGCGGCGACTCCCGGACCGAGATCGTCGCGGAGCCGTCCGCGGCAGGAGAGGAATTCTGATGGCACGGCGGGGTTTTCAGGGCGCGGTGCTGCGGGGCTTCGGCGCGCGCGATCATGTCGCGACCGTCGTCGCGACGCGGTTGCTGGCGCCGCGGTACCTGCGGGTGCGGATGACATCGCCGACACTGTTCGAGGACGTGGTACCCGGACCGGCCGCGTGGCTGCGGTTCTGGTTCCCCGACCCGGACGGTGGGGACGCCGAACATCAACGGGCGTACACCCTTTCGGAGTCCGACCCCGCCACGGGCGAATTCGCGATCGACATCGTCATCCACGAACCGGCCGGGCCCGCGACCCTGTGGGCGCAGGACGCGCGGCCGGGCAACACGATCGCGGTGACATCGATGGGCTCCGCCCCGTTCACCGTTCCGGACGAACCCCCGGCCGGATACCTGCTCATCGGCGACGCCGCGGCCATGCCCGCCCTCGCGTCCATTCTCGCGGTGATCCCCGCGGACGTGCCCGTCGAGCTGTACCTCGAGGAACACGACGAGACCGACCGGCTCATCCCGCTGCCGGATCACCCTCTGCTGCACACCCATTGGGTGCCCCGCCGCGGTCCCGGTTCGCTCGCGGCCGCGCTCGAGGCCCGCGACTGGTCGGACTGGTACGCCTGGGTCGCCCCGGAATCGGGCTCGCTCAAACACCTCCGCACCCGGCTGCGCGACGAATTCGGCTTCCCCAAATCCGAGGTGCACGCGCAGGCGTACTGGTACTACGGCCGCGCCATGGGCACCCTGCGCGCGACCACCACCGAAGAGGTTCCGGCGGAACCGGCCGCCGAACCCCTTGCCGCACAACCTGTCCCGGCGAAGGGCCGCTGGCGCGCCCAGGCCGCGGGCCGGCTGCTGGCCCCGCTGAAACCGACCCTCGTGGCCGTGGGCGTCTTGCAGGCGATCATCACCCTCGTCCAGCTCGCGCCCTACGTGCTGCTGGTGGAGCTGGCGCGCCGCATTCTCGACGGCGCTCCCGCCGCCGAGCTGTGGGCCGTCGGCGGCTGGGCGATCGGCGTGCTCGGCGCGGGCGCGTTGCTGGGCTCGGCGCTCATGCTGTGGACGCACGCCGTCGACGCCCGCTTCGCCCGCGCCCTGCGCCGGCGACTGCTCGAGAAGCTGTCGCGAGTCCCGTTGGGCTGGTTCACCGCTCGCGGCTCCGGGCAGGTCAAGCAGATCGTCCAGGACGACACCCTCGCCCTGCACTATCTGGTCACCCACGCCGTGCCCGACGCGGTGGCCGCGGTCGTCGCCCCGCTCGCGGTGCTGGTCTACCTGTTCGCGGTGGACTGGCGGCTGGCGCTGCTGCTCTTCGTGCCGGTGCTGGTGTACATCGTGACCACCGCGATCATGGTCGTGCAGTCCGGGCCGCGCACCGCGCAGGCCGCGCGCTGGGCCGAGCGGATGAACACCGAGGCCGCCGCCTATCTGGACGGCCAGCCGGTGATCCGCGTGTTCGGCGGGGCGGCGGCCTCGCCGTTCCGGGCGCGGCTGGGGGAGTACATCCGCTTCCTCGACGACTGGCAGCGCCCGTTCACGGGCAAGAAGACCCTCATCGACCTCGCCACCCGTCCGGCGACGTTCCTGCTGCTCATCACCGGATTCGGCACCCTGTTCGTCACCTCCGGCGGGATGCGGCCGGTGACCCTGCTGCCGTTCCTGTTGCTGGGCACCACCTTCGGTGCGCGGCTGCTCGGCGTCGGCTACGGCCTCGGTGGCCTGCGTACCGGCCTGCTCGCCGCCCGCCGTCTCCAGGTCACCCTCGACGAACCCGAACTCACCGTGCGTGAGAACCCGGAAACCGCTGCCGCGCAGGCACATCCGGGCACGGTCGAGTTCGACCGCGTCACCTTCTCCTACCGCGCGGGCGTCCCGGTGATCCGCGACGTCTCCCTCACCCTCGAACCCGGCACGGTCACCGCGCTCGTCGGCCCGTCCGGCTCCGGCAAATCCACACTGGCCGCCCTGCTCGCCCGCTTCCACGACATCGACGACGGCGCCCTCCGCGTCGGCGGGCGCGACGTGCGCGAGCTGACCGCCGACGAGCTGTACCGCCGCGTCGGATTCGTCATCCAGGACACCCAACTCGTGCGCGGCACCGTGCGGGAGAACATCGCGCTCGCGGTCCCCGACGCCACCGACGAGCGGATCGTGGCCGCGGCCCGCGCCGCGCACATCCACGACCGCGTCCTGCGGTTGCCGAACGGCTACGACACGGTTCTCGGCGCGGACGCGGCGCTGTCGGGCGGCGAACGCCAACGCCTCACCATCGCCCGCGCGCTTCTCGCCGACACCCCGGTGCTCGTGCTCGACGAGGCGACCGCCTTCGCCGACCCCGAATCGGAATACCAGGTGCAGCAAGCCCTCAACCGGCTCACCGCCGGACGCACCGTGCTGGTCATCGCCCACCGGCTGCACACCATCACCGCCGCGGACCGCATCGTCGTGCTCGAGCGCGGCGCGATCGCCGAGACCGGCACCCACGACGAACTGCTCGCCCGCGACGGCCGCTACCGCCGCCTCTGGGACGCCCGCACCGCCGAGGAGGCGCTCCGATGATCCGCACCCTGCTGGCCCTGCTGCCCCCGAACAGCCGCCGCGCCTTCGGGATTCACCTCGCGCTGACCGTCGTCGGCGTCGCGCTGCGCGCGGCCGGCGCCGTGCTGCTGGTCCCGCTGATCGGCGCGCTGTTCGGCGACCGGCCCGCCGACGCGTGGCCGTGGCTGGGCGCGCTGGCCGCGGTCACCGTGGCGGGCTGGGCAATCGACGCGGTGGTGTCCCGCCTCGGTTTCGGGCTCGGTTTCGGACTGCTCGACCACGCCCAGCACCGCGTCGCCGATCAGCTCGCCGGTACCCGGCTGACCTGGTTCACCGCCGACAATGTGGCCACCGCGCGGCAGGCCATCGCCGCCACCGGACCCGATCTGGTCGGCGTGGTCATCTATCTGGTCACCCCGCTGCTGGGTGCGGTGCTGCTGCCGATCGCCATCGCGATCGCGCTGTTCGCGTTCGCGTGGCCGCTGGGGCTGGCGGCGCTGGCCGGGGTTCCGGTGCTGTTGGGGGCCTTCTGGGCCGCCGGGCGGTCCGGGCGCGGGGCCGATCGGGTCGCCGCGGAGAGCAACAGCGCGCTCACCGAACGCCTCATCGAATTCGCCCGCACCCAACCGGCTCTGCGCGCCGCGCGCCGGGTCGAACCCGCCCGCAGCCACGCCGGGGCCGCGCTCGCCGCCCAGCACGCCGCGACCGTGCGGGTGCTGTTCATGCAGATCCCCGGACAGCTGCTGTTCACCCTCGCCAGTCAGATCGCGCTGGTGGTGCTGGCCGGGACCACGGCCGCGCTCACCGTGCGCGGCGACCTCGAGGTGGCGCAGGCGGTCGCGCTCATCGTCGTCATCGCCCGGTATCTGGAGGCGTTCACCACGCTCAGTGAGCTCGCCCCCGGAATCGAAACGGCCGCAATGGTTCTGGGCCGTCTGGGCGCGGTGATCGCCGCACCCGGTCAGGTCGGCGGCGACGCGTCCGTCCGGCCGGACACCGCGCCACGGATCGAATTGCGCGGTGTGGGCTTCCGTTACGGCGACGACGCGCCCGTGCTCGACGGCATCGATCTGACCCTCGCGGCGGGCACCACCACCGCGATCGTCGGCCCCTCCGGCTCCGGGAAATCGACCCTGCTCGCGCTGCTGGCCGGACTGCACACCCCGACCAGCGGCAGCGTCCTGGTCGACGGAACCGATTGCGCCACACTGGATGTCGACACGCGACGCGCGCTGGTGAGCGTGGTGTTCCAGCATCCGTACCTGTTCGACGGGACCATCCGCGACAATGTCCGCGCCGGACATCCCGGGGCGAGCGCGGAATCCCTCGACACCGTCGCCGCGCTGGCCCGCGTCGACGATCTCACCGAGCGGCTGCCCGACGGCTGGGACACCCGCGCGGGCGAGGCGGGCACGGCCCTGTCCGGCGGTGAGCGGCAACGGGTCTCGATCGCCCGCGCCCTGCTCAAACCGGCGCCGATCCTGCTCATCGACGAGGCCACCAGCGCGCTGGACACCGAGAACGAGGCGGCCGTGGTGCGCGCCCTCACCGCCGACCCGGTCCCGCGCACCCGCGTCATCGTCGCCCATCGCCTGGCCAGCATCCGCACCGCGGACCGGGTGCTGTTCCTCGACGAGGGCCGCGTCGTCGAGGACGGCACGATCGACGAATTGCTCTCCGCCGAGGGGCGTTTCGCCGAATTCTGGCGGCATCAGCACGCCACGAGCGACTGGCGCATCGGCGCGGCGACCGCGGGGTGAACCGATGGCGACGCTCACCCGACCATCGCCTGATCTTCGAACCCGTCGACGCCGGGCACTGCCGCTACACCGACGAGATCGAAATCGACGACGGCTGGCGGGGAGCGCCGACGCGATTGTTCGTCCGGCTCATGTTCCGGCACCGGCATCGCCGCTGGCATCGGCTGGCCGAAATTCTGGGGGACTAAAGTCCCTTCTTTCCGGGAGCGCCGGGCGTGTCGGACGGTAATCGTCCGGCCCGCCCGGCGAATGAGTAGCATTCTCGGCATGCGTGGTCGAGCCGGGGTCGGCGACGCGGTTGGTTTTCTCGGAACAGGAAGTGCCGTGCCCGAATTCACCTACGGTTGTGCCACCCCCGCCACACCGACGCTCAGCAGTCGCGAAGTCGAGGTTCTGCTCGCCTGGATTCTCAGCGACACCAAGAGCGATGTGTGTCGACGCCTCTACATTTCACCGGGCACGGTGAACACCCATATCACTCGAATTCGCGAGAAATACAGTCGCGCGGGCCGACCGGCGTCGACCAAGGCGGCGCTGCTGGCCCGCGCGTTGCAGGACGGGTACATCGGCCTCGACGAGATCTGATGTCACGCCGGGCAATGGACGACGTAACTCCAGACGGTGTCGGCCGGGCCCGTGACCCGGACGGTCACCGAGGTCGCGGTCCCCGCCGGCAGCGTCACCCGCGCCGACCCGGTGCCCTCGTTGATGTCGTCGCCCACGTAGCCGGTGTTGAGGACCTGAGCCCCTTCGTAGAACACCTGGATCATGTCCGGGATGTTCTCGGTCTCGTAACTCAGCACGAATGACGTCGGCCCGCTGCGGCCCAGCTGATGAATCGTCTCGGTGACCCCGGCCCCGCCGGATTTCGTGGACTGATTGCAGTGTTGTGTCGGCGGCGCCGACTGTCCGGGACCACCCCCGAAACTGCCCGTCCCGAAACTGCCGGTACCGCCGCTACCGGTATCGCTGCTACCCCCGCTCCCGCTGTTCGGCGCGGCGTTCGCGCCCGCCGCGCCGAAACCGATCACCGCGAGCGCGACCACCACCGCGAAATACCGACCGGTCTTGGATCTATTACCGTCGTACATCATTTCTTCCTCCGGGTGCATTCGACGTTCCCGGGAAACAGAATCGCAAAAGAAATGGCGACGAACCATCCGTCGTGCGGATGACAGGAATTCCACCGCGTGGTAGGACACCTCCCGGCGAACCTGTTCTCGCGGCGAATTGTCGTCCACGTATGCATTGGCGGTCAAGCCAACCCGAGCGCCTCCGCCGCCACCGCGAGGTCCTTCTCCCCGCGCCCGGACAGGCACACCAGCACCAGCGCGCCCGGCGCGAGGTCGTTCCGCTCGGCGAGTTCCACGAGATGGCGACGGCATGGGCGGATTCGAGGGCGGGGAGGATGCCCTCGGTGCGGGCGAGGGCACGCATCCCGCGCAGGGCGGTGGCGTCGGTGGCGGTGCGGTACTGCACGCGCCCGGAGTCCTCGAGATAACTCAGTTCGGGACCGACGCCCGGATCGTCCTTCAGCCGCCGCCGCCCCGTCTCCACCGCGCGCACCTCCGCGCCGAGCATCCGCATCCGCAGCACATTGGTCTCCTGCCGGAGCATGTCGTGCCGAGAAGTCAACGGACGCGTTGACACTCCGTTAGGCGAGACCGCTACGCCTGCGGGGTGAGCAGCAGATTGATCACCGCCTGCGCCTCCTCGGTGGTGGGCGTCGGCATGCTGTCGCGGCCGTGGATGAGCCCGATGCCGAGGTAGACCATCGCTCCCGCGCGGACGCGGGCCTGGGTCTGGTCGAAGCCGAGGTCGAGCATGATCTGCTGCATGATGTCGAAGACCTTGCGCTCCAACGCCTTGACGGCCTCGGCCACCTTGGCGTCGGTGCGGGCCCATTCCCGCACCGTCGCCTCGACGATCCAGGTGCTCTGATCGACCAGCAGTGAGGTCATCTGCTCGATGCGCTGCTCGACGGGAATCGAGTCCAGCGCCCCGAGCGCCCGCACGGCATCGCTCTGCACCGCGCTCCACCGATCGGCCATCGCCGCCATGAGCTGCTGGATGTCATCGAAATGCCAATAGAAGCTGCCCTTGGTGACCCCGAGTTCCGCACACAATCGCGGAATACGAATCGCCCCCACCCCTTCCCGAGCCAGCAACGCCAACGCCCCGTCCACCCAATCGTCGTACGACAATCGCGTCGTCCGCCCCCGCCGCGCCCCGTTCCCCTTCGTCCCCCGGCGCGGGCCACCCCCCGCCCCCGATTCGGCAGTCGGTCCCGAAGGCTGTTCAGCAGGCGCCACACCGTCGATGCTAGGTCAGGACGACCGTCCGGGACGTCGTGGTGGGCCCGGGTAGAGCTTGCGGAACCGCGACGGCGAGCGGTGGAGTCCCTACCGCCGACTCCCGAACTGCCGCCCCACCACTCCCGCCAGCCACTCCTCGTACCTCCCCATACTCCACCCACCCTGCAACACCAACTGCTGATGGCTCTCCGGTGACCAGAGGAACGACAACTCATCGGCCCCGGTCTCGATATCCGTGTCCGGATGGGCGATTCCGCGCTCGACGAGCATCGCGACGACACCGCGATAGTCCTGTTTCCGCCGGGCCAGCAGCCCGTCCAACGCCTCCGCCACCGCCGGATCGGTCGTGGCCGCGCTCAGGAACTCCGTCCACAGCACACTCGTGCGGGCGTTCGCCGCGGCGACGAAAGCCGCTGTGGCGCGGAGGAATTCGTCGTTGTCGGTGATCTCGGTGATACCGGCCGCGGCCTCGCTGTCGGCCACCGGCGTCTCGCCCTCGGCACCGGCGAACGCCTGCTCGAACGCGCCCAGGAGCAGATTGCGTTTGGGGCCGTTGGCCTTCACGGTCTCGGTCGACACGCCCGCACGAGTTCCGATGTCGGGCAATGACGTTCCGCTGTAGCCCTTCTCCACGAAGCAGGCGGCGGCGGCCTCGAGGACGCGGCGGCGGGTCGCGGCGGCCTGTTCGCTGCGCAGGGCGGATCGGTAGGTGCGGGGAGTGGTCTTGTCGGGCATCGACTTCCTAATTGACTAACCCGTCAGGGTAGTGAATACTTCAGCGGTGTCATCAATCTTACTTCTCCGGAAGCTCCGCACATGATTTCCGTACTTCTCGCCGCCACTCCGGTGCGCAGCCATGTCACTCCTCTCCTGGCCGTCGCGCAGGCCCTGATCGCGGCGGGGGACCGCGTGCGCGTGCTGACCGGGCGGCGGTTCCGCGACGAGGTGCTGGCCACCGGCGCGGACTTCCTGCCGCTCCCGGCCGAGGCCGACTACGACGATCGCGATATCGACGCGGCCTTTCCGGGTCGGCGCGGGCTGTCGGGGCCCGCGGGCATTCGCTACGACATGATCGAGATCTTCCTTCGCCCGGTGCCCGCGCAACTGCGCGCGGTGCGGCAAGCGCTCGCGCAGGAACCGGCCGACGCCGTGCTCGCCGAGTCCATGTTCGCCGCCGCCGCGGTGCTCAGCGGACTTCCGCGCGCGGAACGCCCGCTGCTGGTGAATCTCGGCATTCTCCCGCTCGCCCTGAAACATCCGGATGTGGCCCCCTTCGGTCTCGGCATCAAGCCGCTGCCGGGTCGGCTGGGCCGTCTGCGCAACGCCGTGCTCACCCTCGGCGCGGAGCGAGGGGTCTTCGCGCCGGTGCAACGTTTCGCGGACGAGATCGCGCGGGCCGAGACCGGGCGCGGCCTGAAGCGGTTCTTCCTGGACTGGCCCGCCGGAGCCGACCGGCTCGTGCAGTTCACCGTCCCCGAGTTCGAGTACCCGCGTGCGGGCCTGCCCGAGACCGTGCGTTTCGTCGGTCCCGTGGCTCGCTCGAGGCCTTCGGATGTGCCCGTGCCGGAGTGGTGGGGCGATCTGGACGACGGCCGTCGCGTCGTGCACGTCACCCAGGGCACGGTCGCCACCGGCGCGTGGAATCTGATCGAACCCACCGTGCGCGCGCTCGCGGACGAGAACGTCACCGTGGTGGTGAGCACCGGCGGCCGCGCGCTCGACACCCTGCCGCGCGACCTGCCCGCCAATGTGCGCGTCGCCGAATTCCTGCCCTACGACAAGCTTTTGCCGCGCACCGACGTCTTCGTCACCAATGGCGGTTACGGCGGGGTGCACTACGCGCTCGAGCACGGCGTGCCGATCGTCGTCGCGGGTCGCACCGAGGACAAGACCGAGGTGAGCGCGCGGGTGTCCTGGTCCGGTGTCGGCATCGACCTGCGCACCGACACTCCGCCGCCCCGCAGGATCGCCACCGCCGTGCGCACCCTACTGACCGACGAACGATATCGTTTGCGCGCCAAGGAGATCGGTGCGGCGATCCGCACGTCTCCCGGCCCGGATGCCGTCCACGACATCGTCGCCGACGCGCTGCGCGACACCGCGTCGCAGCCGTCCTGATCACCCGCGCCCCGTCGATTTACCACTGCCGCAACCGGTTCCGCGAATCGGTCGACCTCCCCTGCCCGAATACGCCACGGAGAATCATGACCACCGCCACCCTCGACGCCCTGACCACCGCCCTGCCCGGCCGCGTGACCACCCCCGCCGACCCGGCATGGGACGAGGCACGCACCGCCTGGCAACTGCTGGCCGACCAACACCCCTTCGCCGTCGTCACCGCGACGAACGGCCACGACGTGGAACTCGCCGTGCGCACGGCCGCCGCCCTCGGCGTCCGGGTGACGCCCCAGTCCACGGGCCACAACGCCGGTCCCCTCGGCGACCTCTCCCGCTCGATCCTGTTGCGCACCACCGCGATAGACCACATCGACATCGATCCAGCCGAACGCCGCGCCCGCGTCGGCGCCGGAGTCCGATGGGGCGACCTCACGGCCGCGGCGGCGAGCGCCGGACTCGCCCCGATCGGCGGCTGCGCCCCCGGCGTCGGCGTGGTCGGTCTCGTGCTCGGCGGCGGACTCGGCTGGTTCGCCCGCTCCCATGGCCCGGCCGCCGCCTCGGTCCTCGAGCTGGAACTGGTTACGGCAGACGGTGTTTCGCGCACCGTCCGGCCGGGCGAGGACTTGTTCGACCTGGTGCTCTCCGGCGCGGACATCGCCGTCGTCACCGCGGTCACGCTGCGACTGCACGCCTTCGGAGACCTGTTCGCCGGTGCGCTGTTCTGGCCCGCGACATCCGCCCGCGAGGTCTTCCAGGCCTGGAACACCTGGACGGCGACGACCCCTGAGACGGTGACCTCCGTAGCGCGCGTCCTCCGCTTCCCCGAAACCCCCGACGTCCCAACGCAATTCGCCGGACACGCTTTCACCGTCATCGAGGCCGTGATCCAGGCCAGCGCCGCCGAGGCCAACACCTTGCTGACGCCCCTACGCGAATTGTCCCCCCACACAGACACTTTCGCCCCCGCGACACCACCGGCCCTGGCCGCCCTGCACATGGACCCACCGACCCCCGTCCCCGCCCTCGGCCACAGCGCCCTACTACGCGACCTCCCCGCCGACGTCCTGGACGCCCTCGCATCCGCCGTGACCACCGGCCCCGCCGCCACCCTCACCTCGGTCGAACTACGCCAATTGGGCGGCGCCCTGGACCGTTTCGCGGGACCAGCGGCCGGATCGACAGCCCTCCTGTTCGCCGTGGCCGTCACCGCCCACGCGGCGGCCCGCACCGCCGCCACAACCGCCTTCGAAGCCCTGACCACCGCCATCACCCCCGCCCGCTCCAACCGCGCGTCCGCAAGCTTCACCGAAACCCCCACCGACCCCGCCCACCTGTTCGGCCTCAACCTGAACCGCCTCCGCTCCGCGAAGCGCCAGTGGGACCCCACCAACCTGATCCACGCCAATCACTCGGTACTGGAGGCGAATCGAACCGAGTCCTCCAACGGCCGGACCACTCCCGCCTAGGGCGTGTCCTGTAAGTGGTTGTGTGGGTTTGGGTGAGTCGATGTGCTGGTTGTGTTAACGGTGTGGGGTGGTTGGTCGAGGTGAAG